>CAYQUB010000171.1:0-3028 GCA_964420625.1 uncultured Bacteroidales bacterium
CAAAATTTTCGCCGCCGTTTACGGTCACCAATGCCGCCATTTTGGCTTGGAAATCGGTATAATTCAATTTATAAGTCGGGGTCCCGTCGGTTAAGGCGTTGTACTTCGCATTGGTGATGTCCAAATAAGCGCCGAAAATCGATTCCGCGTCGTTTTCGAAAACCCCGATCCCAAACAACTCGTTTTCCGAAGCCGTCAGGACGGATATCAGTTCGCCCAAAAGCTCATTTTGGGTTCCGGATTCTCCCGATGCGGCCAGATTGACGATGAACTGTCCCATTTCTTCCGAGGTGATCATATAGGAAAGTGTATTGACGTCAAAGATCCCCGGCAGATTCGAATCGGTCATGGCTTGTTCGATCTTGCCCCCGATGTCCAAAGCGCTCATGATCGTCGGCAGAAACATCTTGGCCAATCCGCTCAAAACATTCAGTTTTCCGATTCCCAGCCGGGTGGCGGTGATCGTATAAGCGCCTTCCGCTTCGGTGATCGACAACCCGAAATTCAGGCTGGTCTTGATCCCCATGGCTTCCGCGGTAACATAAACCGAGATCCCGTTTCCCGAGATCGTCGCGTAAGCATGGCGCAGGATCACTTCTTTTCCGGACAGGATCCACATTCCTTCCGGAATGGCCATCTTTTGAATGTATTGGTCTTCCTCGTTTGTGGTTTTGTAATAAGTCGGGTTGAACTCCTCCCTGATCATCGCCAAAAGCAACAAATCCAAGTCTTCTTCGTTCATCCCAAAATAGATTTTGTCATCCGTTGATTCCAAAGCATCCGCCATCATTTGCGTTAACAGCGATTGCACGGATACATCTTCGGTATATAGTTCCGTCGGCGCCAGGTCGCGGTTGTCCGATACTTTGTAATACAGAAATCCGACCGGGATCACCACGGTGATCAGCAAGAAAACCAGCAATCCCAATAAAAATTTTAAGAGTCCTTTCATTAATGGTACCTCCATCGTTAATTATATCATAGTTTGATCATTGTTGCCATTGATAAAGCTACCGCGGCCGCATTGCCCCCGGTATAATTCCGCGATTTTTTCGGTCAGTTCCTCAAGACCGATCCCCGCGTTTTCGATGATGAAATCGATCTTTTTGAATCGTGACTTATCAAAAAGCAAATCATCGGAAGCCAAACGGCATTCAATGTCCTGCGGATTGTCTCCGCGTTCGATCATCCGCTGTTTACGGATGGCTTTGGGCGTTTCCAAATAGACCGAACAGATTCTTTCCGGGATCTCCTCCAAAAAAGCATTCAGTCCGTTGGCCTCGAGGACCACGACTTTTCCCTCACAAACGTCGCATTTTCGGCTTCCGTAGAGATTACCGTTATAATTGGTCGTTTCCACGAATTCCCCAGCGTCTTTCAGTTCCAAAAATTGTTCAAAGGTCAAAAAGTGATAATCAACCCCGTCCGTCTCGCTGGCGCGGATCGGCCGGGTCGTGTAAGTGACCAACTTCTTAAGACCGTATTTCGCAATCAGCAGTTTGGCGACCTCGGTTTTTCCGCTGGCCGAAGGACCGATCAAAATCAGCATAAGGCTCCTTTCGGTCTAGGGATGATCCCTTCGACCCTGGCTGTTTCTTTGAACTTATTTTACCTTTGTTGCCTTCAATAATCAAGAAATTTCTTTTAATCGGCGCTGGTTTTTGGTATAATGATTTCAGGTGATGCAAATGATCGAAAGATATCAAACCAAAGAAATGAAATCCGTCTGGACGGACGAAAACAAGTTCCAAAATTGGCTCCGGGTCGAACTGGCGGTTTTACAGGTTTATGCTTCCAACGGGTTGATCCCGAAAGCGGATTATGACCAAATCGTTCAAAACGCGGTCATAAACCCGAAGCGGATAGGGGAGCTTGAAGAACTCCTTCATCATGACGTCATCGCTTTTACCAGGCAGCTGAGCGAAACGCTCGGCCCGGAATCGAAATGGATCCACTTCGGTCTCACTTCGACCGACGTGGTCGATACCGCCAATGCCCTTCTGATCAAACAAGCCAATGAGCTGATCGAACCGGCTTTGAACCGTTTCATCGGAGTTTTGAAGAGCCTGGCCCAAAAATATGAAAATGTCCCATGCATCGGGCGCACCCACGGCATCCACGCCGAAATCACTTCTATCGGTTTGAAATGGGCGCTGTATTATGATGAAGCCAAGCGCGATCTGAACCGTTTCCGCTTGGCCCGGTCGGAAATCGAAACCGGAAAGATCAGCGGCGCCGTCGGCAATTTCGCCAATCTTGATCCGGAGGTTGAAACCAGGGCCTGCGCGGCTTTGGGGATCAGCCGGGCGGACATTTCCACTCAGGTCCTGTCCCGCGATCGCCATGCCAATTATGTTTGCGTTTTGGGGCTGATCGCTTCTCTGATCGAAAAGATCGCCACCGAAGTCCGCAATCTGAGCCGGACCGAGATCCGCGAAGTCGAAGAATTCTTTGACCAAACTCAAAAAGGCTCCAGTGCCATGCCGCACAAACGCAATCCGATATCCAGCGAAAACATGTGTGGCTGCAGCCGGATCGTCCGCAGCTACGTGAATGCGGCTTTCGAAAACAATGTTTTATGGCATGAGCGCGACCTTTCCCATTCCTCGGCGGAACGGATCATGATCGCGGACGCCACCAGCCTGATTCAGTACATGCTGGTCCGTTACGCCCAAACCCTTGAAACCCTGCAGGTCCGTCCGGACCGGATGTTAGAAAATATTCAATTGACGAAAGGGCTGGTTTTCTCCGGTCGGATCGTTTCCATGTTGATCGAAAAAGGGCTGACCAGAGAGGAAAGTTATGACTTTGCCCAAAAAGCCGCCCTCGTCTGCGACCAAACCAACCAGACTTTTTCCGAATCCCTACAACAGGCGGGGATCGGTAAATGGTTATCGGCGGCGGAATTGGAAAACTGTTTTCGGCCGGAATATTATTTGAAAAACGTCCGCGCCATTTATGAAAGATTACATTTAGGAGACTAACTATTAGTAGTCAACAGAAATATTTATTTATTTTTTTGAAGCTT
>CAYQUB010000172.1:0-1458 GCA_964420625.1 uncultured Bacteroidales bacterium
CGGTGAGGGCAATTCGGAATTTTTCTTCGTCGATCAAAGAGCCTTCCACGCCATAGATCGGTTTAACCGAAGTCCCTTTGGTCAGATTGAACAGATCGGGAAGACTTTGGAGATTGAAATGATCCGTGACCGCGATGGCGGAATGACCGAAATCCAGAGCGGTTTTTACATAATCCGCCACATCCATGACCCCGTCCTGAGTGGACATTTTGGTGTGCGCATGCAGCTCAACTCGTTTGACTTCCGCATCATCAATGGCCTTGTGAACGGCACTCGGGCCCAGTCCCATGACATCTTTGCATCGTAAAACGACATCATTGGCGAACTTGTCATATTCCAAAAGCCCGAACATTCGGACTTTGGATCCGACGCTGGCGTGTTCGCGGTAGAAATTTTCATCTTTGTCATTGTAACTGTTCAAAAAAGTCTTGGCGATCAAAGAGTCATTGCCATCGCAAATGGTGGCTTCATAGATCTTGTAACCGCCTTTAACGTCTTTGATGACCGAAGCGATGACGTCTCCCAAAATGACGAAATTGGCATTCCCGTGTTTTTGATTGTACTCGATCAGCTGGACTTCCGAAGCCGGGATATCTTTTAGGTCAGTGACCGGCCCGTTGATCTCCGATCGCATTTTCGGTTTTTTATAAATCTTGTCCTTGTTGTCCGCAACCGGAGCATTGGCCAGTTTGCGTTCATACATCTCCTGGTCGCGAATTACTTCCTTGGTCGACTTTTCCAAATTTTCCTCAATGGCTTTGGAGATTGGGATCTCGAAAGGACTGATATCCGCCACGATTCGAATGTTTTTCAAAAAGAATTCCAAGAACAGGGTTTGAACTCCCGGGATCAGGCTTTTGACCATTTCCACTTCTTGAGGATCCGCCACATAAATTGTGATCGTGTTGTCATGAAAATTCGTGTTAAGGACCTTTAAAGTCGCATAACGGGGTTTTTCCTTGATGCAGATCTCCAAAATGTTCTCATAGTAATTTTGGAGCATTTGGTCACTGACTGCGCCATCGCGGTATTCAAAAAAGGCCTTCGCATGAACTTTTATGTTGGCATTGACATAATTTGCAATTTTTTCCGTCAAAAAACGGCTATCTTCCAGGGCCAAAACTTGGTCGAAGGTTAAATAAAAATTCCAAGTCCGGCTGAGGCGGATGATCTTGAGTTCAGTGATCTCCCCGCTTTGAAAACGGGGATCTTCTCCTAATCCCATGTCATTGAGCATCGCTTGAAATTTCTCGCGGTTTTCTTTTTGTTGGTTCATTCTTAATTCCTCTTAAGGGTATTCTAACATAACGCCGGCCTTTTTTCCAGTGCTAATTGCGTTTTTAACAATACAGAAAAATGGATATGAAATGGAGAATCGTTCCCGCCAAAACAAAAAGATGCCAGATCATGTGCGTGAACTTAAAGAGTTTCAAAACATAAAAAATCATGCCCGCGCTA
>CAYQUB010000172.1:1468-3003 GCA_964420625.1 uncultured Bacteroidales bacterium
CCTGGCAGTACCGCCGAATTCGTCGCCGGCGGCGAGCAAGATCGTTCCGGTCGAGCCGATCGCGGAAATGATCTGGGAAACATAGAAAACCGCGATCCAGCCCAATCCCAAATACAGGATCAAATGCAGCGCTTTGAATTTACCGAACCAAAAAACGTTCAGCAGCAGACCAACCAGCGCGCAGCCCCAAAGAACGGCGCATAGAATGATCCCCAAGGTCCCCCCGATGGCGATCAAGGCATAAGGAGTATAAGTCCCGGCGATGAGCAAATAAATGGACATGTGGTCAAATTTCTGGAATAGTTTCTTGGCCCGGCTTCCCAGTCGCAAACCATGATAAAGAGTTGAGGCTGAATACAAAAGCAGGGCGCTGAGGGAGTAAATCAAATAAGGCCAGAATGAGCCGGCACCGCCGTCTCTTGAACTCTTGATCAGAAGCAATATCATAAAAACGACGGAAAAAGCCATTCCCGCTCCGTGAGTAATGGCATTACCGATCTCTTCGCCCACGGTGTAAAATTTCTTGTTGGGGGCAATTTTGCTCGCCACCCGCAATTTCTCGCTTTTGACGGCCAGGATTGGCAATAAGACTTCGGTTCCTGAATACTTGGCCAGACTAAGAATCTCCTGGCTTCGCAAGATCCGAAGCGGAGATATTTCTTTTTCATTGACCGTTAGGTGCTTACGTTCCTTCTTGGAAGCCGACCAATAAGCGGTAATGATCGCTTTCGCATTATCTACTTCTTCAGCGGTCGGCGTAAAGAATTCATTGATCACTGCAATTTGCCCGACAGCGCTGGTGGCTTTGGACGAGGCCCCGAGCTTTTTCCCGTTTTCCAGATCCGCTTGAAGCAATCCGTCATCGCGGATGATCCGGTCAATCAGGGGCTTTTTGCTTAAAGCCGCAGACAAAGCTACCCGGTTTCGGATGAAACCCGTATCACTTTGCCCAGGTAACCCCAAGTAATCCAAGTATTTTTCTTCATCAAAGAACATGGCTTTCACCCGCTCATAATTGGCGATTTTCCGGTAGGAAAGGACCCCTTCCGGGTTGTCGACGATCGCAATGAAGTTTAAAGTTCCGAAATCGAGTTTTTGTTGGCTTTCATATTCCCGAACTTTCATCACCATTTTGTTCAAAAGTTTCGGAGAAGCGTGGAGGATGACCCAACCGGTTAAAAATGAGCCGACGGTTTTGCTTAAGTCCCGGAAGCCAGCAGCAAGGTCGCGCAGATCCAGTTTCAAATACAGTTCGGTCCCGCTGGTTCGGATCCGATCCAAAAACGCCGCGTTTTGATCCGGATTTTGAAATAATGCCGCCGCATCCGCGACATCGATGATCAAAGCATCGCTTTGATACAAACAACGGTCATCGAGGATTTTTAGGTCGTTTTTGTTGATAAAAAAATAACTTCTAGGCATTTTATCCCTTTTCTGGAACGATTATATTTTTTAACACTCATGATTGGTGGATAATAGTTTGTTTGGCTGATATTTTTTGGGGAGCAGCCCTTTTATTGTTAAATTATATAAAA
>CAYQUB010000173.1:0-2980 GCA_964420625.1 uncultured Bacteroidales bacterium
GATCCGTAAACATTGAGTCCTTCGGTTTCAAGCCGGGCGGCCAGTTTTTCCATGATCGGAGAAGAGTATTCTTTGAAGAAAACCTGATCGAGATTGGTGATCTTGTTCAGTTCTTCGATCAAGCGGTAGCCGCTTCCCCGTTTCAGATAATCATTGTTGTCATAAATGACCAAACGGCGTTTGCACAAAAGCAAATTGTCGATCATGTTGACGACCACATGTTCGTTTTCGATCTTGTAATAGTCCTCCAAAAAGAGAACATTGTATTCGGCGTCGTATAAATGACTGAGGCGCAGGTCGACCAGGTTGACCCGTTCTTTGAGGATCAGCAGGATCTGCTCTTCATTCATCCCCATTTTTACCAAAACATTGGCCAATTCGTCAAACACCCGCCGTTGTTTTTCAATCGAAAGCACAAACAGGTTGATCAAGGTTTCCGGGTTTTCTTTCAGAAGCAGCCCGAGATACGGGATGATCTTGCTGTTGATGATCTCCACGCCGTAGTTGTCATTGAATTTTTGGTTGATCCGGCCCTTTAGCCCGTGCAAATGGTTCAACAAGCTTTGAGGTGTCGGAGAAAATCGGTAATTCAAAGTGATGTTGGAAGCAAAACTCAGCCGGGAAATCAGATTATTGACGACCGTGCTTTGCAATTGCAGTTCGCCGCAGACAATGACTTGCTTGGCTTCGATGGCTTTGTGATATTCGTTGGCGCTCAAAAGATGGGCATCATCGACGATGACCAAATCGAAATCCTCGATGTCGAGGTAATTGTTCAGGATCTGAGTCGGCGAAAGAAACAGCCGTTTGATTCCCGAAGTCCGATGAATGTAACCGCGATAATCAAGGTTTTTGATTCCCGAGACCCCAAACCGCGACCCGCTGATCTTGCGAATGTTCCGGGATACGGAATCCCCGATTTTCCGGATGATCTCCGTTTCGTTTTCCGAGGCCAGTTTCAAGCAGGCTTCCAGGGACTTGTATTGGGCCAAATAAGGGTATTTCTCCAAATATTTATCCTTGACCGCGGTCAAATAGGAATATTTGAAATCGACGACCAAATTGGAACAATCACGCAAATTGATGATGTAATCGATCAGTTTTTCAAAATGATACCGGTTTAGGACTTGCAGATTGTCGGTGATGATCAGATAGGTGATCAGTTCATCCTTTGATTGCAATAAACGGTTCATCCGCTGAATGTTGCTGGCGAAGGAATCATAGTAATATTTGGAAACGTCATCCCGGAAGATCTTGAAATAGACGGTGAATATCTCGCTGATCTCGTCGCTGATTTCATTGCAGCGGTTCAGATGCGACACGATCTTTTCATTGACGTCGGGGTCAAGGCTGGCGATCATGGCTTCCGGATTGGCGAAACACTCCTGGTAGACCGCATAACTTTGAAGCAAGCGGGAAATGGCGCTGACATTGGTTTCGCTGGCTTGATAGAAATCCTGATACAGATGCCGGTAAGTGGCGTTGTCGCTGAGATATTTCTTTAGATTGCTGATCTTGTCAAGATTGCGGTCCAAAGTGAAATATTCTTCCAGACGGATGAATTTTTCGGTGGTGTTGCGGGTGGCTTTGTACATCCGGTCATTGGAAGCATAGACTTTTACTAGGTAATTGTGCAGGACATAAATGTCATCGATGATCCCTTTGAGGGTATCCTTCGGATCCGGGAACGGATATTGGTGCAATTCGGCGTACAGAGTTCGCAGATCGGCGTGCGATCTTTCCAAAAGATCGAAAGTCTTCAGATGAGCCCTGGTTTCATGGTAATCCAAATTGGTGACATCCAAAAAGCGGTTCAGATAGTCCAGGATCCGGGTTTTAATTTCGCCTTCGGGAAGGCTTTGCCAATAATCGCGGAGATTGCGCAGATCGGTCATGACCTGAGTGTTGGCCCGGTATCCGGTAAGCTGCATGAAGGCATCCTGAAGGGCGTTCCGCTGTTTTTCGCGTTCCAGATAGCGGGGAAGCAACTCCATCAATTCCAGGAATTCTTTTGGTTGTTTTTTCTGATATCCGGATAAGAAACGACGGTCCTTGGCCGTCAAAGTCTGATCGTCGATCTGATAGCGCCGGAGCAATTCGATGGTCCCGCCCAGATCATACAGATCGAGATTCGGGAAAAAGCGGAGATAACCGTTCAGCTCATCGGAAATGGCCGTGATCTCGTTCAGTTTGTCCTGCAGAACCGGATAGATTTCCTCATAGGCTCCATCGGTGATTATTTTCAAAAGTCGGTTGTTGGTTTGATTCTGATGCAAAAAAGCGCTGAGCTTGATCAATTCGGAAATGACGGCGTCTTCGATCGGAAAATTCCAATCAAGGAGCGTTCGGGCCTTTTCCACGGATTTTTTCAGGATGTCGATCTGCATCAGACATTTATTGATGAGGACGACCAAAATCATCCGGTCTTCATTGATTTTGTCCACGGATTCAAAATCATCTTCGGTAAAGTATTGGCCCAAAGTGAGGGCAATTTCTTGTTTGATGTCGAGGCCTTCCAGATCTTCGTATTTGTATTTCACAAAGTTTTCGGTTTCTTGCAACTGAAAAATTTCGTTTTTCAAATTTCGGAACTGTTCCTGGGCCTCGGTGAAACTCTTGTTGGTCGGTTCCTTCCAGGATTCCGGGACTTCGCGAATGTTCAGATTCTTGAAACCATGGATGATGTTTTTCAGATAGGCATAATTGGCCAAATCTCGGAATCCGAAGTCGGCTTCCAAAACCTGCTTCTCGGAATCCAGGATCTTGAAACATTTGTGAATCTGATAAATGAGCGAAACGATCTGGTTCGGATATTTGATGCTGTTGATGATCGGAATGTCTTTCCAAATGTTGTTTTTGAAATCTTTGAGTTTGGATAACGAAGTTTGGATGATCTCCAAAGAATTGGAAATCAAAGAGATTTCCAATTCTTTTGAGATCATCCAAACTTCGTTATCCAAACAAAAAGATTTCAAAAACA
>CAYQUB010000174.1:0-2975 GCA_964420625.1 uncultured Bacteroidales bacterium
CATATAAGTTCTTTCCTGCTCCACCTGTTCTATTTAGTTTTCAAAGACCTTATTTGTAAATCCTTCGGTTTTATGGTCCGATTGACCAATAATTCCGAAATTTTCAAGCAGTTGCCTTTTGGAGAGCAACCTTGAATATTATACTATAAAACACTGTATTTGTCAAACATTTTATTTCTTTTTTTCGGATTTGCGCACTTGGCAAAACCAGGCCAAGCAAACGGCGGAAAAATAATTTTTACTCCCGAATGGGGCTCGGCTTTGCAAAATGGCCATTTTCCAAAAAAAAAGCGTCTTTCAAATGAGTGCTCGATAATTATAATCCTTTCAAAACTAAAAGTCAACGGTCTTTTGCACGAAAAAAGAATTGCTTCGCAATTCTTAAATTACATAGATCTTAAAGACTTTTTGCAGGGTTTCATCGCCGATCGTGATGGTAACCGTCAGCGAAACCAGGGTTTTATTGGCCGGTTTTTTATAAACCCCGGCGTCGCTTAAGATCTCCGGTCGGTTGGATGACCAAGTAAGAGTGGCTCCGTAAGCCAGGTTTTCCGAGGGAAGAATTAAGCTTTGACTGGTTTCCCTCGGGATGACGTTGTTATACATGTATAAATAGAGACTTGAGAACTTCTCGGATGCGGTCATGCCTGAAGCGGTGATCTGATAGTCATAAGCGGAGGAAACGCCATTAACGTTTACCGCCAGATTCAGACTAACGATCGTATCGTTGATCAAATCCTGATTGACGATCCCGTTGTAACTGATGGCTTCCGGATCATCAATGGCGAGGTGGAAACTGACCGGGCCATCCAATTGCAACAGGAACAGCTGGAATTCCACCATTTTGAGGAATTCCTCCCAACGTCCAACGGAACTTCGGATGACCGCCGGGCAGCCCTTACCCGAGAAATCGTTATGCTGTTTGACGGCATCAAGCCCCAGCCCGTATTCATCCAGAAGCGTTGCGACCAATTTCGCCGTCCTTCTCAGAGTCTTTTGATAATTGCCGCCAAAATTGATGCAGGTTTCGATGCCGATCCCGTTTTGATTTCCGCCGCCGATGCACCAGGCTTTATAATCGTTGTTGAAATAGGTGGTTCCGTAAGCATGGCTGCCATCCCCGGCGTGCCAGGCGATCTCGTCATCGGGAACATGTTGAAAGCAATCGGCATCATCAATCGTATAATGCCAGGAAGCCACGCGGCCGGAAAGAGAATTGGCTTGCGCATGAATGTAGCTGTCGACTCCGACGGCCGTATACGCGGCCCCGCTCATGCCGGTATCGTGAATGACGATGTATTTCACTCCGCCGCTCATTTTCTGTCCCGCCGTTCCGACTCCCGGCCGCATTTGATTGACGGTATTCGGATAGACAATGCTTTGGGTAACGACGATTTCTTCTTCATAAGGGACGTTGATCCGGTTGGAAGCAATGGTTGGAAACAGATGGCTAAAGAAGTTATTCATGTATTCGTTTTTGTTCATTTCGGATACTCCTTCCGATGGGTAATCAAACTCATATTGATATTTCTGATTGGCGATGACGTAGCGGGCCATCAATTTTACCGCTGTAGGATTAAGGCTCGGGAAAAGCTGTCCGTCCATAATCATTCCCGGTTGGCTTCCCAGCCACACCAAGGATCGATCATATACCCCTTCCGTCACCGGAAGGGTTCCGGATTCGGCGGAAACCACCATTCCAACGTTTTCCATAATCCATTGATTGGTGTTGGCGGCTTGGGTATCGGCGGGGATCATCAGGATCTTCACCGATTTGGAGAAGACCTTTGTTCGGTCCTGATAGGTGACGGTCAGCGATACGGTCGCATAGCGATCGGTTTGGTCCCGGGTCACGATTCCTTCGTTGGTTATGAAGTCGGAATTGGTTTGATAGATGACGGTCATTTCATAAAGCGGATGGACGGTCAAGAAGTCGACGTTTTCGCTGATTTCATCGGGAATCGCGGCTTTCAAATAGGATCCGATGATTTCCAGCGGATCAATTACCGTTACCGTATATTCTACAAATGAATTAAGGTCATTGGCCAAAGCGACGGTAACGACCGAGGCTCCGGCTTTCTTGGCGGTTGCCAGTCCGGTTTCACTTATTTCCAGAACGGCCAAGTTCGAAGAAGAAAACACAAATTCCGTTCCGTCCGGGCTTTGAGCGCTAAACTGAATTTCCGTTCCTATTTCCATCTCGGAATCGCCGTTGATCGTTATTTCGGACATTTTCATTATTATGACGGTTTTGGTAAAAGACCTAGTCACGTCATTCAAAGTGATGGAAATGCTCAGGCGGACTTCCATGTCTTCAGTTCCCCGGTGGACGGTTCCGTCATTTTCCAGCGCTGACAACAAATCAGATGAATAGGCGATGACTGAACCAGACGCGGGATCGGTTTCCTCAAAAACCAAATCGGTATCAATGTTTCCGGGAATGGACCCAAGAAGCGTTTCCGCTAGGGCATTGATGGTTTGAATCGTTTCATTGTCCGATGACACAACCGTGATGAAGAGGCTTTTGGTTACCTCGGTTCCTTTTACCGTGAGGGTAATGATGGCCGTTCCTTCGGAGATCCCTTCAATGACGCCTTCATCCACACTGACGACGGTAACATCCGATGAGGCCCAAAGATACTCAGCTGAGGTTTTTGAAGAGAAAGGGGTCAGCATTACCGCTTCGCCAATGAAAATGGTGGTTGGCCCGGTTAGTTCAACCGTTACCGCGGTTGGGGAACATCCAAACAATAAGGTTAATATCCCCATCATCAATAAAATTATCCCGTTTTTCTTCATATGTTCTCTATTTCCCTTAATTCATATTATACGCTGATTTTCTATTTTCTCAACCCGTTTCCATCAATTACCAAACCATAAAAAATAGAGCGATCCCTTTCGGAATCGCCCTAAGTTTTAGTGATTATGTTAAAGAATTAGTGGTCAACAAGTACCTGTTAAAGAATTAGTGGTGA
>CAYQUB010000175.1:0-2886 GCA_964420625.1 uncultured Bacteroidales bacterium
TGTGGTGGGTGTGTTTGGTGGATACAACCATATCTATAAAAGTGATACTTTCAAAGATCATTCCGGTCACGATGAGGAAAACTATGGCATCGTGGAAAGAGTCATCAAAACGCTGCTTTGGCTGGTTGGCGGTTTCAAAATCTACATTGCCGGCTCCAAAGCCATTTATGAACGCATTTTCGCGGATTACCAACCGGGCGGACGACGCGAATTTGACGCGGATTTCCTGGCCAAGGCCTATGAAAATCCGTTTTCGGTTCATTTTGTGAATCGTGATTCCATTCCGGCTTCAAGGCCCCAAAGCATCATTTTTGATGCCAATGTCAACGGCTGCCGAATCGGATTCGACGCCGGGGGAAGCGACCGAAAAGTTTCCGCGGTCATCGATGGCGAGGCTGTTTACAGCGAAGAAGTGGCTTGGCTTCCGAAACTGAATTCCGACCCGCAATATCATTATGACGGAATTCTGGATTCCATGAAAAGAGCCGCATCCTATATGCCAAGAGTTGACGCCATCGGCGTTTCTTCGGCCGGAATCTATGTTGATAACCGGATCATGGCCGCTTCGCTGTTTTTGAAAGTTCCGAAAGCGGTGTTTGATTTGCATGTAAAAAACATGTATATTGACATCGCGAAGAAGGAATTCGGCGACGTTCCGCTGGTGGTGGCCAACGATGGCGATGTCTCGGCCCTGGCCGGGGCCATTGAGTTGAAAGACAATCAGATCTTCGGTTTGGCCATGGGAACTTCCGAAGCCGCCGGGTACGTTGACGAAAACGGCAATCTCAAAGGCTGGCTAAGCGAATTGGCGTTTGTTCCGGTCGATTTCAATTCCAACAGCATGGTTGACGAATGGAGCGGCGATTACGGCTGCGGCGTCAAATATTTCTCCCAGGACTCCGTCATCAAATTGGCAAAAGCCGGGGGAATTGTTTTTGACGAAAATCTTTCGCTGGCTCAAAAGCTGAAATTCGTTCAAAAACTCAATGACGAGGGAAACCCGGTTGCCAATGAGATTTTTGAAAACATCGGAATTTACTTGGGTTACGCGATTGCTTATTACGCGGAATTCTATCAAATCAAACATGTGCTTTTGCTCGGACGAGTCGTTTCCGGAAAAGGCGGCGATTCGATCTTGAGAGTCGCGAAAACCGTTTTGCATGATGAATTTCCGGAATTAAAAGCGATTCAGCTTTCGATGCCGGACGAAATGAGCCGTCGCATCGGACAATCTTATGCTGCGGCTTGTCTTCCAATCATCAAATAGATAAATGCACCGATAAGCCAGACCCTTCTGGCTTATCGGTTTTATTTTTCGGTGCGTCAAAGACCCGCTTGAATGGAAATATGATATAATATGATTAAGGAAAATGTTTATGAAAGGATATCATATGTTATCAGAGAAAACTATCGCCCCGGTTTTTAGTCTTAAAGACCAAAACGGGAACACTGTTAAATTATCGGACTTTTTGGGAAGAAAAGTCGTCGTTTATTTTTATCCGAAAGATCATACCCCCGGTTGCACTAGGCAGGCTTGCGCGTTTCGCGACGCTTTTGACGGTTTCAAAAAGAAAGACATCGTTGTGATCGGCATAAGCAAAGATTCCATGGAATCACACAAAAAATTCATCGCCGATTACCAATTGCCATTCATTCTTTTGGCTGACCCGGAGTTGGAAGCCATCAAAGCTTTCGGCGTTTGGGGGGAAAAGAACCTTTACGGGATCAAAAGCATGGGAGTAACCCGTTCGACTTTCGTCATCGATGAAAAAGGCATCATTGCCAAGGTCTTTCCGAAAGCCAACCCGGACACCAACGCCCAGGAAATACTGGAATTTTTGAAATAACCCTCCATGAATGAGAGGAAATCTGTTTAGGTTTTCTAAACGGATTTTTTCTTTCTTTGGACTTATTCGGCGTTTTTTGATATAATGAAAACCAGCGGAGGAACTATGCTCACTTTTATTTTCGGATTAAAGAAATTCGTCCCCAGCGATTGCAGCTTGGACGTTTACCATATAAATTACCAACAAATGTTTGAACTCGGGAAAAGGGTAATTCTTTTTGATATTGACAATACCCTCATCCCTTATGACAAAGATTTGCCGACGGAACCGCTAAAGGAATTGTTCGCCAAAATCAAAAAAATCGGTTTTCAGATCATTTTCATGTCCAACAATCATGAAAACCGAGTAAAAAGATTCGCGGATGCGGCCGGTGAGCGATTCGTGGCCAATTCATACAAACCCTTGAAGTGCGGCTACCGGAAAGCCCAAAAAATGGCTGACTGTCCGAAAGACGAGCTCCTATCGATCGGAGATCAAATTCTGACCGATGTGTTGGGATCAAGGCGCAGCGGTCTGGACATCATCTTGGTCCGAGCTTTAAAAAAGAAGAACGAAAAATGGATTACCAAGATCAATCGCCGGACCGAAAGCCGGATCATCGATGAAATGAGAGAAAAGTATCCGGATGCATACGGAAAAATAAGGGAAATAATGGAATGAAAACAAGATGTGAAGGCTGCGGAGCCAAGATCCAGACCACCGATCCCACTCAAAAAGGGTATATCAAAAGCGAAGTCTATTTGAAAAACCCCGATAATTTTTATTGCGAGCGTTGTTTCAACCTTTTACATTACAATCGCCACACCGAAGTCGAATACAGCGAAACCGGCTTTTTGGACAATGTAAAGAAAATTGCGGCCAGCGGCCGTCTGGTCGTTCACGTCGTCGACATTTTTGATCTCGACGGCACGGTCATCAAAAAGATCAACGAATACTTCCCGAATAACCGGATCTTGTTGGTCGCCAACAAATTCGATTTATTCCTCAATTCCGTGAAAGTCACCAAAGTCCGGACTTACCTGAATGAATTTTTGAAAAA
>CAYQUB010000176.1:0-2856 GCA_964420625.1 uncultured Bacteroidales bacterium
CCGATACTTTCAATTTTACCTTTTCTAGTTTTTAACAACTGCAAAAGTCGGGAAAAAAAGGCTTTCTTTTTTCATGTTTTCGTAGTATAATAATAAAAACCAATTGATGAGGGAAAAAAATGAAACTAGATAAAAAAGGCCTCCTGGTGGTCATATCCGGTCCTTCGGGCGTCGGTAAAGGAACGATCCGCCGCGCCTTGTTTGCCATGACCGGGCACGACTTGGTCTATTCCGTTTCCATGACGACCCGAAAGCCGCGCAGCGACGAGGAAAACGGCCGGGAATACTGGTTTGTGACCCGCGAGGAATTCGAGAAGAACATCCGCGAAGGCAAAATGTTGGAATACGCGGAATTCATCAATAATTATTACGGAACGCCGCTTGAAAAAGTCAACGAGCAGCTGGAAATGGGAAAAGAAGTCGTTTTGGAGATCGAAGTCCAGGGCGCGCAGATCGTCCGCGAAAAAATGCATGATGCCATCCTGATTTTCATTGCGCCGCCGTCCATGCAAGCTTTGTATGAGCGGTTGCAGACCCGGGGCACCGAAACCTGGGACATGATCCATGAGAGAATAAAGAAAGCCGAACGCGAAATCAATTTGGCTTACATGTACGACTACATCGTGGTCAATGACACCGTGGAAAACGCCGCGGACAAAATCATGGCCATCATTCGGGCGGAACATGCGCGAGTGGAAAGAACGATTTCCGCTTACAAAGAAATGTTGGAGGTAAAATAATGGCTTATAACAATAATGACGGAATGCGCTATCCTTCCATCGACCAATTGGTGGCCATCACCCATTCCAAGTATAAACTAGTCGTGGGAACAGCCAAACGCGCGCGCCAGATCAACAAAGAAGGAAACATTTTGATTTCCAACCCGCGCAATAAAAAAGCCATTGGCATTGCCTTGGAAGAGGTTTTGGCGGGAAAGGTCGTCATTTGCGACATGAAAGACCTGCCGGTGCCGGAAGTTTTATTGCCTGAAAGTCCTGAAGATCTCGAAGTTCCGGAAGTATCCGAATCGGAAGATGAAAACTTATAATCCCAAACACAAAAACTTGACTTGGTCAGGTTTTTTTTAAAAAAAACGATCGCTCTTTATTTCCCCGGGAATTTATGGTAAGATTAAGCCAAGAAAGAAGGTGTCGCCATGTATGCCAAGGTGATCGTGGAAGTCGCTTCCGAAAATACGAATGATCTGTTCACCTACTCGATCCCCAACGATTTGGCCGACTGCCTTCACATCGGTTCGCGAGTGTTCGTGGAATTTGGTTTTCAGAAAATCATGGGTTATGTGCTGGAGATCACTTCCGATGCCGAAACTTCAAAAAACATCAAAGACATCCTGGAAGTCATTGATTTCGAACAGGGACTGACCGAAGAACAAATCGCGCTGGCCAGGAAAATCAGCGCTGATACCAAAAGTTATCTCATCAGCTGTTTGGATCTCATGTATCCCGGTTTCATGAAGAGCCGGGTCCGGAAATTCATCCATGTGCTGAATCATGATGATTTGGACGCCGAACTGGCGCTGGTTTTGGGACCGAAAAACCGAATTCCGATGTCGGGAGCGCTGCTTCGTTATTACAAAAAAATCCGAAAAGAGGTCAATAAAGGCAATTTGGAGATCGTTTCCGATGTTTTCAGTTACGGAAAAAGAAAACAAACGAAATACTATGCTTTGGACGACGGCGATCTCCCGGGACGAAGCCAAGCCCGCCGGAACATTCTGGAATATGTTCAAAGCCGGGGCGCTGCCAGCCAGGAAGACATCATTGACAATACCGGCTGCAGCGTGAGTTTGCTAAAAAGACTGGTGGAAGAAAAATATCTGAAAGTTGAGGAACGGTTCGAAACGACTCCGGATCGGGGAGAGTTTGCTTATGAACCCGCCGTCTTTGATTTTGACGGGCGGATGCTCCGGGACAAGTACCGGAAACTGAGCGGAAAACCGTTTCTGCTGTTTTCCGAAGATGAAGCTTTCAAACTTAATTTTTTGCTTGGCCTCGCGGTTGAAACCGTCCAAGCCGGGAAAAAGGTCCTGATCGTGACCCCAACCATTCTGTCCACCGCCATCGTTTCCAATTTCTTTCAAAAAAATCTCAAGGGTCTTCGGTTGCTTAATTTTTCATCGCGGCTGACCAATGATGAGTATTACCGGAATTACCAAAACGTGGTTGAACAAAACGCCGATATCGTGATCGGAACCAAGCCGGCGATCTTCCTGCCTTTGGAAAACCTCGGCTTGATCGTCATGATCGACGAAGAAAACCCCAGTTATGTTTCGGAACAAAACCCGAAATACAGCGTTTCCGAAGTCTTGAAAGAACGAGGACAATACCAAGGCGCGAAAGTCGTTTTTGCCTCCGCCGTTCCCCAAATAACCACTTATTGGCGCTATGCCCAGTCGGATTATTTTCTGCTGGCTTACTCATCCAAAAACGAAAACGCCGTTGAATTGGTAAGCATGCGCGAGGAATTGGAAGATCTGGTTCTCAGCCGGGCTTTGAAAGCCAAACTGGCGGCCAACATCCAAGCGCAAGCCCAATCGCTTTTGATCTTAAATTCTTTGGGCTACAGCCCGATCAGCGTCTGTGCGGATTGCGGCAGCACGCTGAAATGCGAGAAATGTCAGATCTCAATGGTCTATCACAAGGAAAAAGGACTTTACCGCTGCGGGTATTGCGGCAACAGCATCGAAGTTCCACATTGTCAAAAATGTTCCGGAACCCATTTCCAAAATTTCGGAGTGGGACTTGAAAAACTTAAAGAACGGCTGAAGGAAGTCTTTCCGGAGATCCGAATCGCCGAGATTGATTCCGGGACCATGAACGATCGTTTGGCTTATGA
>CAYQUB010000177.1:0-2856 GCA_964420625.1 uncultured Bacteroidales bacterium
TATCCCTCTACTGCAACGATGATCATTTAGCACACTCATGATTGGTGGATAATCGTTTGTTTGGCTGATCTTTTTTGGGGAGCAGCCATTTTCTTGTTCAATTATATCACAGGAACCCGAGTTTAAAAAGAAAAAACCTCCGAAAGGAGGGTTTTGATGGTTGAGGTTAAATCAGTCGTTTTGAAGAATGTCCAAAACTTCTTTGATTTGTTTCATGGCAAAATCCATTTGCGCTTTGGTGTGGGTAGCCGTGTAGGAAGTTCTAAGCAAGCTTTGTCCGACCGGAGTCGCCGGCGAAATGACCGGATTGACATAGACGCCGCGTTCAAACAGCATCTTGCAAGCCATGAAGGTCTTCTCGTCCTGATAAGTATAGATCGGGATGATCGGGGTTTGGGCTTTGATGATTTTTACTCCCAAACGGATCAATCCCTCACGCATGTACTCGCTGATGTCGTGCAGGTCCGCAACCCGCTGCGGTTCCCGGCTCAGAATACGAAGCGCGGCCCGTGCGCATTCCACGCTCGCGGGAGTGATGGAGGCACTGAAAATGAACGGACGGGATACATGGCGAACAAATTCAACCACTTTCGCCGAAGCGGCCATATAACCGCCGAGCGAAGCCAAGGATTTGGAGAAAGTCCCCATTAAAATGTCAACTTGATCTTCCAAACCGAAATGTTCAGCGGTTCCGCGTCCGTGAGCGCCTAGGACCCCAAGGCCATGAGCATCGTCGATCATGATACGAGCTCCGTATTTCTTGGCCAAGCGAACGATGTTTGGCAAGTCGCAAATGTCGCCGGTCATGCTAAACACGCCGTCCGTAACGATCAAAATGCCTTTTTCGGGTTCGATGGAAGCCAGGATCTTCTCCAGATCTTCCATGTCGCCATGTTCATAACGCAATAGTTTCGCATAGCTTAGGCGGAAGGCATCATAGATGCTGGCATGATTCTCTTTGTCGCCAACAATGACATCATTTCTTCCGGCGATGGCGCTGACGATTCCCAAATTGGTTTGGAAACCGGTGCTGAAAGTCATGGCAGCTTCACGGTGCAGGAATTCCGCCAGTTCCTTTTCTAAGGCCACGTGAATATCCAAGGTACCGTTCAGGAATCTTGATCCCGAACAACCCGAACCGTATTTCTTGATGGCGGCCACTCCCGCTTCAATGACTTCCGGATGTGATGTCAGCCCCAAATAATTGTTAGAACCGATCATCAGAATCTTCTTGCCATTCATGAATACCTCAGTATCCTGTCCGGTTGAAAGAGCCTTAAAATAAGGATACACCCCTTTGGCCCGAGCCGCTTTTACCTGCTCGATTTGTTCGCAAGTTTCACATTTCTTAAATAAATCCATGATTCCCTCCTGAATTTTTCTATAACATTCCCACTATTATAACATAAAAGATTTAATATTCAACTTGTATTTTCTTAAATAACCTGTCCTTTTGGTCCGACGATGGTTTCGCCGTCCGGAACATCGCGCAAAACGACGGTATTGGCGCCGATCTTGACATTATTTCCGATGGTGATGTTTCCGAGGATCTTCGCTCCGGCTCCGACCATGACGTTATTTCCCAAGGTCGGGTGACGCTTTTTGTGTTCCTTGCCGGTTCCCCCCAAAGTTGCACCTTGATAAATCAGGCAATCATCGCCGATGACGGTGGTTTCCCCGATCACGACGCCCATCCCATGGTCAATGAACAGCCGTTTTCCGATGGTGGCATTCGAATGAATTTCAATGCCATGAACCATCCTTACGAAGTAACTGATCATTTCCCCAACCAGTTTAAATTTCATCCGGTAGAAAAAATGGGCGATCCGATGCCAAAACAGCGCTTTGACACCGGGATAAAACAACAATATCTGTAAATAATGGCGGGCAGCAGGGTCCCGCTTTTTGATTGATTTTAAATATGAAAACATGCTTACTCCTCTTTTGATTGTTTATTATACCATTTTTCAACCAATCGCAAGGGGAATAAGCATTTTTTATTTTTCTAGTACATCCGAAAATTCCGGGTGTTTCCCAAATTCCGAGACCGCAAAATCACAAACGGGGATGATTTTCAGGTTCTCTTTTCGGGCCATGGCAATTACCCGGTCCAATAATAGTTTACCGATCCCCTGACCGCGGAGGCTGGGGTGCACAAATGTATGATCAACCACTATTACCCGGTCAGACCGATAATAATAAGTTATCCGAGCCACCGCTTTTTCTTCGCTCTCCCCTATATAAAATTGTTTGACACCCGATTTTATTTCCATGATTGACTCCTATGAATATCTTTTTTTAAAGAATCCGGAAATATTTTCCAAAGATTTGGCCAAAGTCGCGTCTTCATCAATTTTCATGTCATCAAAAATGGCATCAATCATCTCGCCATGAAATTCATCATGGACGGTCAGGGTTTCCAAGGCCGGAGGAGCCAGCTTGATCAAAACCTTCCTTCGATCGGTTTCGTCATTGGCGCGGATCACCAATTTTTTGGCCACCAAACGATTGATTGAAGCCGTAAGGGTCCCGGTTGTGATGCGCAATTTTTTGGCGATGGCGGACATTGTGGGTTCGGGCGAATTGCGGGCGGCTTCCAAAACATGAACTTCCTTGACCGAAAGTTTTACTCCCCGCGCTTTGAGGACATCTTCCTCAATTCCGAGAATGTTGTTAAACACGTTGACCAACAATTCATTGATCAAGGCGCGCGATTTGCTCATCAGAAGGCTTCTATTTCTTTATGTACCCGATTCCTAAGGTTCCGGGCCCCACATGGGCACCCACCACCGGAGTCAAAGGGTACGAAGCAACTTCTTTGATATCAGGAAAGCGTTCGATTATTTCTTTCGCGAT
>CAYQUB010000178.1:0-2821 GCA_964420625.1 uncultured Bacteroidales bacterium
TAATCGCACCGATTTTTACCCCGGTTGGATTTGGAAATTACGAATCCGTAACGGCTCTGATTTCCGGATTCATCGCGAAAGAAGCGGTAATAAGTACCTTGGCCGTTCTGACCTTAACCGATATAGCATCATTAGGAAGTGCATTATTAAATTTGTTTAGTCCTTTGGCGGCGGTTTCTTTTTTGGTGTTTGTCTTGCTTTATACTCCCTGCGTTGCTTCCATCAAAGCGATCAACATGGAACTGAAAAGTAAGAGGTTGACCGTGTTATTGATTTTATCCCAACTGGGAATTGCTTATTTTTTGTCCTTTGCAATATTTCAAATCGGGTCACTTTTGGAGGTGGGTTTATGAATGTCTTTGATTGGTTCATTGTGTCTTTTATCGTAATGCTTTTGGGTTTGGTATTGTTTCTTCCGAAGAAGAATAGAAGCGGTGCTTGTCAGTGCGGTTCTTGTTCCAAAGCTTGCATTAAAAGAGACTTAAATGATGGAAAAGAATGAAAGAGCTAATTTCATTTGATAATTGTTCCGCTTAAGGTTTAACCTTAAGCGGTTTTTTTAAAGTAGGGAGGATGAGGGAACGATTATTTAAATGAATTCGGAAATAGTGTTCTCGGGATTGAAACAGCCGATTGCGGACTTGGCTTTGGTCAGAAAGCCACTTTTCTTTTTTATACAAACAAAAGTCTCGCATGTATTGTAATATAACAACCACGTTATTGACACTTCATATATTTATTCTTTTATTTTCAAACAAATTGTTGTATAATTTTATCAAATATGTGGTGGTGACGGAACTTGCAGGTGAGCTATCTTCAGGCGATAGTGTCTCTGACAGTGTGTTCGAATCCCATCAACCGAACCATTTAGATTATACCAAGTTGCTTCACCCAAAAAACTGTTATTCGCGACAATTAAAAAATTTGAATTTCCGAAAGACGATGCCATTTTCGCTATCAAAAAGTAACTTGATTTTAAAAGGACAGAGCGAACTTGGGGGGGAGCTCAGAGATAAGCGGGAGTTGCCGCCATCAAAGCGAAAAAACCTCAAAGCAATTGATGGTATAAGGGGTTCCTTGCCAACAATCAAGGAAGCTCATGGGGTACAACAGAGCATAAAAATTATTTGTGAAAAGGGAATTCAGTCGCAGGGAAGATTCCCATTTTCTTAGTAACCCTGATCCGTTCCGTATACAGCGGAAAGATCAATTCATTTTCAAAAACAAGGAGCGATGAAATGAAAGAATATGAAACTTTGGTCATCATTGAGTTTCCTTTAAGAGGAGAGTGGATGGCTCCAAATACTCCGGGGAAAAAGATCCCAAGTCACGGAACTGACCTATTAGGAGAGCGTTATGCTTTCGACTTCTTACAAGTCGATTGGGCAAGAAAGGGAAGACCGTTTTATCAGACCTCCTTTTTGCACTATCTTTTTTTTGGTGTACCGTTAAAAAAGTGTTATTCTTGGGGTCAGAAAATATTTGCGCCTTGTGACGGGGAAATAATCAAAACCAATGACGGCTATAAGGAAAGACAAAGAGTTCATTGGATTTCCGATTTGTTTGTTGCTTTAAAAAATGCTTTTACATTTGACCCAGAAAAAGACGAAATTCAATCAGTAGCGGGAAACTATGTTATTATGAAATGCTCTGAGTCTGTTTATGCTGCATTTGCCCATTTGCAAAATGGATCAATTGCGGTATCAGTTGGTCAAAAAGTAAAAAAAGGTGATGTTTTAGGAAAAGTAGGTCATTCAGGCAATTCGACTGCACCGCATCTTCACTTTCAACTCATGGACAGCAGCGAAACAGTTTCAGCAAAGGGTATTCCATGTGCTTTTGAACAGTATGATGTATATAAAGATGATGAATGGAAAACCGAATATAAAAGAGTACCGTCCGAAAAGGATAGAATTAGATTTAAAGAGTGAATTGGATGGGCATAGTTTTTTATTGAGAGGGTTTTTGATCTAATTTGCACCAAATATATTCCAGATAATATTTAAAACCTCAAGTCATGCCTGCTTCACACTTAAATTCTTCCGATATTTGTAAAAAACAGTAAATTGGGTATGACCGTTAATGTCTTTACCATTGGAGGTAAATTTTCATGAAAAATGCTAATGGTCTCATCAAAGACATTTTGAAAGAACTGGCCGGAATAGAAAACGTCGTGGCCATCGGCCGCACGAACGATCCGAAGATTGAAATCCGACCTGGAGAATCTGACATCGACGTTTTCGTATACTGTGACATAATCCCATCCGAGGGAGTACGAAGCAAAACCTACGAACAATATGTTGACGCTGGTCTTTCCGAATGCCAAATTAACGCGATTCATTGCGGGCCTTGGGGGATTGCCGATAAGTACATATTAGTAGGCGTCGAGACTTGGATTATGTATTTCATCGCATCGGAAACGCTTGATGAGGTTGAGGAAATCCTCGCTGGTCATCGATTGGACAAAGAAGGCGAATTTTACCCTATTGGCAGGCTGGCGACCATGCAAAACCTCCATGTTTGCCACGATAGGATGGGATATCTACAATCAATCAAGAATCGATTGAAAGAATATCCAAAATACCTTGCCAAAGCGATGATCGCCCATCATCGCCCGCTCATAAACGACGAAGAGGATTTCGGTAGTGCCGTGCGCCGCAAGGACGTTTTCTTTTATCATGCGGTGATGGATGACGCCTTGAATCATTTCCTCCAATGCCTGTTCGCTTTAAATTACACGTTTTTCCCAAGCAGGAAGCGTTCCGAGTCTTTTCTCAAGCGATTTGAGAGCAAACCGGAACAATGTTACGAACGAATCGTC
>CAYQUB010000179.1:0-2805 GCA_964420625.1 uncultured Bacteroidales bacterium
GTATCTTTCCGAAATGGGTGTTTTGGACCCTATTCGCCATCCAAGGTGCAGCCATAATTGGTCTGGTATCACTTTACTTCATTTATCGATTTAAAAGAAAAATCAAAAAGTCATTCAAAATCGAAAGATGGAGTTATGGAAAAATAAATACTTTTTGGGCTTCTTGGAAAGTTCCCAAAGAGTGGATGGATACATTTACGGAACAAGAATGGGCCTATGTAAAACGTATGGGTCGTTATGGACCGGATGCCATATTTGAAATACTGGAGCGAAAAGGATATTACGTGGACAAGTTCTGGAAAGAACTGGAAAACGTAAATGAATTATTTGGATAATCAAGATATGAAGGGACTGGGAATATATTAGGGGTTTTTCTGATAATAAGCCAATGAGGTTCAAGCGGGTTACTTTCTCCCCCCTTTGAACCTCATTTTTTTAATTAGCAAGTGCTTATTTATTTGTTGTATTCTAGACTGGAAAAACCCATTTGTTGTTTTTTTTAATTTATTTATGGTACAATATGAGTAATAAAATCAAATGTGGTAAGGGTGAACCGATTATGAGCAAAGAAAACGAGACAATTGAAGAGCGAGTCGGACGCAAAATCGAGAAAAAACAAAAGGCCATCCGGATTGCGAAAGGCGATGAAATCGCGGATTTGGTGCTGAAAAACGCGAATTACCTTAATGTCTTTTCCAATGAATTCATTCGGGCGGACATTGCGATCTCCGACGGTTTGATCGTTGGGATGGGAGATTATTCCGGAAAGGTCGAGCTTGACCTAAAAGGAAAACTGGTTGTTCCCGGATTCATTGATTCGCACATCCATCTGGAAAGTTCATTGGTCAGTCCCAAAGAATTCGCGAAAGCCGTGGTTCCGCATGGGACTACGACCGTCATAACCGATCCGCATGAGATCGCCAACGTCATGGGAACCGACGGCATTGATTACATGCTGCAAGCTACCGAGGGTCTTCCAATCGATGTTCATTTCATGCTTCCGTCCTGTGTGCCCGCGACGCCTTTGGATGAGAGCGGGGCTACCTTGGATTTTAAAGCCATTGACCGCTTTTATGACAATCCCAAAGTGCTCGGGTTGGCCGAGATGATGGACTTTGTTGGGGTAATCAATCAGGATGCCAACGATGTTTCCAAAATCCTCGCTTCGCAAGGTCATCACAAGAAAATTGACGGCCACGCTCCGGATCTATCCGGAAAAGACTTGAACGCTTACATTACCGCCGGCGTTTATTCCGATCATGAATGCTCAACCTTTGAAAATGCCTTAGAAAAATTGCAAAAAGGGCAGTCGATCATGATCCGAGAAGGAACCGCCGCTCACAATCTTAAAGCTCTTTTGCCGCTGCTTAGCGAACGATATAATTCCCGGTGCATGTTTGCCACCGATGACAAACATCCAGGCGACCTGCTTAATGGCGGACACATTGATTTCATCATCAAAGAGTCCATCAAAAGCGGGGTCGATCCCATCATCGCTCTCAAAGCCGCCAGCTATCATGCGGCCAGGTATTTCTTATTAAATAACAAAGGGGCCATCGCTCCCGGCTATTTGGCCGATTTGGTTGTCATTGACAGCATCGAGGATTTCAACATCGAGAAAGTTTTCAAAAAAGGAAAACTGGTTTTTGAGGGAAAAACCCTGGACTTTGATGAACCGATCATTGATCCGGTTCTGACTGAAAAAGCCCAAAACACTTTCCATGTTGGGAAAATAACCATTAAAGATTTCATCTTAACCAACCCAGCCGGAGTCATCGGTCTGATCAATAACGAGATCATAACCAAAAATTGCGGATTGGCGGATAAAGTCGACGTGGCCAAGGGCATTTTAAAGATCGCGGTCATTGAAAGACATCATGCTACCCATCACATCGGACTGGGCTATGTTTCGGGTTACGGACTGAAATCCGGAGCCATTGCCACCAGCGTTTCTCATGATTCGCATAACATCATCGTCGTGGGCTGCACCGATGCTGACATGTTGACGGCCGTTTCGCGCATCATCGCGAACAACGGGGGAATGGTAGTCGTAAATCAGGGCAAGATCCTGGGCGAAGTCGCCCTGGAGATCGCGGGACTGATGAGCAATCGGCCGCTGAAGACCGTTAATGACGAACTTGAGAACGTCAAAGAACAAGCCTACTTCTTGGGCGTATCCAAAGGCATCGATCCGCTCATGACTTTATCATTCTTGAGCTTGCCGGTGATCCCGACGCTTCGGATCACCACCAAAGGAATATTTGATGTCATGTCTCAGAAGTTCCTATGACCAATAACCCGAAATCAATTCGGGTTTTTATTTTTTTAAGCAATTATGGATTATTCCTTGAATGAAACCGGGTTTTATGGTAAAGTAGTGCCATGGAGGAAAAATAATGACCGGCAAATTTTCTAAATATTTAAGGGGCAAAAAGCCCATCATCAAAAAACTGATCGATTTGCTTGGCGAGAAATATTCGTATGTGAGCGTGTTGGCCACCGATGTATCGGGAGTGAACATCGTGGTGGACAAAACTTCGACGAACGTTGTCCCGAGCGGGATCACCGAATCGGGATTCGTCGTCAAAGTATTTAACGGCATCGTTTACAGCGAGTATTCAACAAACGAGATCGAGGAGAAGAACTTACCGGAGATCCTGGAGAACATCTCTAAACTTACTTCGGTAAAAGGATCGATCCCCAGCGTCAAAGTCAAAGTCCTGAACGAAGAACCTTTAACCAAGACCTTTGTTCGCAGAAACAAGGGAATGGTTTATACAACCCCCACCAAACACACCCAACACA
>CAYQUB010000180.1:0-2802 GCA_964420625.1 uncultured Bacteroidales bacterium
ACTTCGCATAAGTGCAGGTATTAACATCATCGACATCGGTATACTCTTCTTTCGAATCTTCCAAATATCCCAAGTATTCTGCGACTTTCGCATTGATGCTCTGAAGACTGGTTTTTAGATCCAGTGATTTCATCTCATAAAAAACGGTGTAATAAATTTTCCGGGTCGGATCCTCTAAAATCAAATCCGCATCCAGGCCGCCGCCTTCGGCTTCATTGTTTCCCCCATTTCCATCTTCCAAAGGCGCACCTTCGGAACAGCCGCTCATTAGTCCGATAAAAACGAACAATGCCAAGAAAACCCAGAATAGTTTTTTGAAATTCATTTTTTCCCCTTTCTAAACATCTTTCTGAGACATGAATTTCGATCCCAGGCCGATATCCATATCCGTATTTTATCATATGATGATTTTAATTGCAAATTAAAATAAAAAAGCCCCTTCTCCAATCAAGGTTGGATCCGGACTCTGGTTATTGGTTTGTTTCCAATTGTTCGGCGTTTTTTGCGCCAGGAAATTCATTCCAATTTCAGTTTTCTTATCAAAGCATAGAAGTTTGGCTCCGCAAAAAAAGAGAATGAATATATAAACCAAATGATCCGAAGATCAAGTCCAAAGTATTGTTTTCGATCCCGATCAAAACGAAGATCAATAAATTGATGGTCGTCCAATTCCGGGCGCTTTTTATGGCTTCCGTTTTGCTCGGGGTTCGGGCAACCCATGCGGCCAAAAACGAAATTACTCCCGTTGGAATTGCGGTAAACAAGAAAAGAATGCTGAGCAATTTCCCGGGGTCACCCGTTTCCATCCCGGGAGCAATGTTTTCAATGATAAAAGACGACAAAAATTGAAAATCGGTAAAGGAAATGACAATCGCGATCCTGATAAAAAAATGACTCCGATGGCCTTCATAATGGCTCTCCTTCCAAAATGGTGTGAATAACACCAAATCATGGGAAATATTCAAAATGACAAAAATCGAACTTCTGTTTTTCTTCCGTCTTTATGGTATTACTAAATTGTCCAGAAGTTGAATGGATTTTTTTGATGGTTCCATCGCATCTTCTTTGGAAACGATCCGGATTGTTGTGAAGACGAAAATATGATATACTAAAAAGGGTGAAGCACATGAACGACTGCCAGACCAAAAGAATGGTCCTTGAACAGATCATCAGCCGGGGAATCACTTCAAAACCGGTCATTGAAGCTTTTTTACATGTACCCAGACAACGGTTTGTTTCCCCGGATGATCAAAGTTGGGCTTTCGGGGATCATCCGCTCCCCATTGATTGCGGCCAAACCATATCCCAGCCCTATATCGTGGCTTTGATGACTGAAAGCGTGGCTTTGGGAAAACTTGACAAGGTTTTGGAAATCGGGACCGGTTCCGGATACCAAACCGCCATTTTGGCTTCTTTGGCCAAAGAAGTATATACCATGGAACGCCATTCCTTGCTTCAAAAAAAAGCCCGTTCGGTATTGAATGACCTCGGATTCTCAAATGTCTTTTTCCGGGTGGGAAACGGCTATCATGGTTGGGAAGAGCATTCCCCCTTTGATGCCATTGTAGTGACCGCGGCCGCCCCCGAAATCCCTCCCGAGTTGCTTGCCCAGTTGAAATTGAATGGAAGAATGGTGCTCCCGGTCGGAGAAGGCTTTTTCCAGGAATTGATCTTGGTGACCAAACAAAAAGATAAAAATAAAGTTGTCTTTCTTTGCAACTGCCGGTTTGTGACCATGGTGAACAGCGAATAAAAATGACCCTTCGAAAAAAGCGAAGGGTCATTAATAATATTTAATTATGCTAATTCAAAATATGGCAGACCGAAGGATTCCGCTACGCCTTTGCATGTGCATTTGCCTTCATACGTGTTGACGCCGGCTTTTATCGGCTTCGAGGTTTTGACAGCCGCTTCCAAGCCGATGTTCGCGATGATTAAACCAAATTTAATGGTGGCGTTGTTGAGAGCAATCGTGGAAGTTCGTGAAACGGCTCCCGGGATATTCGCTACGCAATAATGGTTGATTCCGTCAACCACGAACACTGGATCGTCGTGGTAGGTGGCGTGGGATACTTCCGTTGAACCGCCTTGGTCAATGGCCACGTCAACAATTACTGATCCCGGACGCATCGATTTGTAATATGACCGTTTGATAATCTTTGGGGCTTTGGCGCCCGGCAGCAATACGCCGGAAACAACAAGATCGGCTTTTTCCAATGATTTTTCGATGTTGTCAGCAGAACTGTATAAAGTCGTGATCTTGTTTCCATACAGATCATCAAGATATGTAAGCTTTTTAAGATTGATATCCAAAACAGTGACATTGGCTTCTAATCCGACTGCCATTTTTAAGGCATTTTCGCCGACGACTCCCGCTCCAAGGATAACCACATTACCGCGTTCGACTCCCGGAACTCCCGAAAGCAGGACTCCGGATCCTCCAAACGGTTTTTCCAATCGTTTGGCTCCTTCGATAACGCTTAGGCGGCCAGCCACTTCGCTCATTGGTTTTAAGCAAGGAAGACTTCCGTCATCAAGAATGATCGTTTCATAGGCGACGCTTTTGACTTTCGAGGTCAACAAAGCTTTTGTTAATTTTTCATCAGCAGCCAAATGAAGATAAGTATAGATGATTAAACCTTCCCGGAAAAATCCATATTCTGCTTCCAGAGGCTCCTTGACTTTGACGATCATGTCCGAGCGTTTCCAAACTTGCTCGGCCTTTTCAACGATTTCCGCACCTGTTTTTGAATAATCGCCATCCGAAAAGCCTGACATCACTCCGGCGTTCGTTTCAATAAG
>CAYQUB010000181.1:0-2791 GCA_964420625.1 uncultured Bacteroidales bacterium
CCATCACGGAAATCGAGACGGGGATCCAGAAATCCTTCAATGTTACTTCCGGAAGCGTTTCGGACTCCTTCTATATCGAAGACCCGATTGAATAACCAACCAAAAGCCAATCCGATGGGTTGGCTTTTTTCAAACAAAAGTTTCTTGATCCTGGCGTTTTATGTTATGATTACCGAAAAGAGGTAAATCATGGTCATTAAAGAAATGCTTAAAAATCATTTGGATGAACAAGATCGCATTTTGTCTTTCCCATCAAAACGGAAACTGAAAAACGCCGCGCTCTTTTTTTGGCTTCGAAATTCGAACCAAACCAAAAATACGGCGAAAAAGAAGTTAATCCGATCTTGGATGAGGCCTGTTGTTTCCAAGATGCGGCCATGCTCCGGCGCGAATTGTTTTTCTTCCAGTTCCTGGATCGGAAAATTGACGGGTCGGAATACTGGCTGAAGGATCCGTAGCCGACTTTAAAATGTTTTGATCTGGAAAAAAAGCTGCAACCAAAGTTGCAGCCTGTTTTTTACTGGAGCAGGTAACGAGAATCGGACTCGCATGGTCAGCTTGGAAGGCTGAAGTTCTACCATTGAACTATACCTGCAAAAAAATAAATGGTCGGGAAAACAGGATTCGAACCTGCGACATCTTGGTCCCAAACCAAGCGCTCTACCAAACTGAGCTATTTCCCGTTTTGTCAGTTCAACAAAAAAAGATTGTCAAACAGGGTGATCTCTCACGCTTAGATATTATACAATATTCACCATTTTTTGTCAATGCGAAAACACGTTTTTTACCAAGGAAAACAAGGCTGCGGTTCTTCATCCGCAGCCTTGTTTATTGGTATTAAACGGTTCGAAAAGCTTGATAAATGGCATTCAATAAGGTTCCCCCAGCCGAATCATGTCCGTAGTCCCAGAACATCACTCCCGCGATGTCATTGTCCTTGACCCATTGGCATTTGTATCCGATCGAAGTCGGGTTGTCATAAGAAGCGAATTTGGTGCCGCTATAAGAATAATACACTTTAGCCACATCATCGAAATACTCAACGTAACCATTGGCTGCGTAGTTCTTTCGGAAGTTGGTGTAACTCATGGTTCCCCCGTTGGTCATCGGTAAACCCAAGGGATTGGCGGGATAATTGGCAACCGAGCCGTAAACGACATAGAAAGGAATTCCGAAAACGATTTTCGATCGGTCGATCCCGCCGTTGGCGTACATTTCTACCGAAGTGGCGATGGCATAAGGGGAATTGGCGGTCCGGTACAAGGCCGATTGGTGGTTTGCGACCGAGGTCCCGCTCATCCCATAAGTCATGATGTGAAGATAATCCAAATATTTGTTCAGTTCCGGAAGGTCGTAATGGGAACTGTATGATCCGGAGATCACCGCCGCGCTCAGGATGAGATCCCGGGATGATTGGTCCAAGGCCGCCCGGATCTCTTTAACCAGCAGCGTAAAATTGTTTTTCTCGGTGGATCCGTACGGAAATTCCCAATCCAGATCGATCCCGTCCAGCTGGTAGGTTTCCACGACGCTGGCGATGGAAGCCGCCAATGCTTCCCGATTGGCCTGGGTACTCGCGGAAACGGCGAAAGCATCGCGGGTGGCGGAACTGACCCCATCGATGGAAATGACGATCCGAACCCCTTTTTCGCGCAGTTTCAAAACATCGTTCAGATGGGAAAGGCTATAAATGCTTAATTGATTGTTGTAAATATTTCCGAAAGCATAATTCAAAACATCGATCTTCATGAAATCCCGGTCAGTCAGGGTCGATCCGTAAGCCGGATCCCGGAAATAAGCGAAAGTAAGTTTTTTGTTTGGGTCAATGTTTGGCATGTCAACCACTCTTGTTCCCCTCACGATCACGGATTTTTCATAATTTTGTTCCAAGGTCTGTCCGGTTACCAAAGCGGTAAGTTTGACCGTGGTGTTTAGCCACCCGCGGGTCACGATCCCCAAAGCATTGATGGCCGCGGAATCCGAACTCCAAGTCAGGTTTAAGGTAACGATTCCGTTCTCATAAACGATCGGAAGTTCCAATGATTCCAAAGTCTCATTCGGAAGGCCGGCCTCCAAAAACTCGCAAAGCGAAAGGAAGGTCTCTTGTTCTCGAAGGGGAAGGTTTTTCAGTTCCTGAATGAGATTTTCATAAACCTCCAAGATCGCGAGCGGTTCGGCACCCAAAACGTCTTTTTGTTCCAAGGAAAGCAGATCATATTGGTTTCGGATGGAAATGACGCTTGGCTCGTCTTCCAAAGTCACCAAATTCTGAGTCGGAAGATCTCCCAATAAGGCTAATATTGCATCAATCTGGGCTTGCTCGGATAATTCAATTTCCAGTTTTGCTTCATAGCCTTCTAGCAAGCTCAGCGCTTCATTTCCCAAAAGGGTCTTTTGGCCCAGGCTTAAGTCTTCATATTTGCTTCTGATCAACTGAATGGCACTTGCATTATCCAAGGTTATGGCTTCCAAAAGCGGAAGTTCATCCAATAGATTGGCGATTTCATCCGCCCGGGTTTGATCATCCCGTGCTTGGATTAATTGTTCCAGCCGGATTTTAAGTTCGTCAAGTTTTGCCAAGTTTTCGGTTTTTATTTCCGCTTTGATGGCGTCAGGTAGTCCCTCCACGAAAAGCCCCGCCGATACAACCCCCTCTTCATCCGCAAGCGTCAGTGATTCGGCTTCGGGAAGCGCTTCGATCAAGGCATTGGCGGTGTTTATTTCTTGGAAATTATGGCATCCCGTCAAAAAAGCCAGGAAAGCCAAAAAGAACAAAAACATAGTTTTTTTC
>CAYQUB010000182.1:0-2748 GCA_964420625.1 uncultured Bacteroidales bacterium
ACCGTTCACAACACATTCAGCGAGCTGATGGCCCCTGCCGGAGGGGCATTAGGCCAGATAAAGGAACTTTTCAGCAATGCATGGAATCTCCTGACAAACCCTGTGGGTTATGCTCAGAACATCATGAACGGACTGGAAGAATTGGGCGTGGTTTCCGAAGGCCTTTCCGGCCGTCCGCGCCGGGTCCTGGTCACCATTGAAGAACTGGAAGAATTGTTAGAAGAATAATTGCCTAAGCAGAGGGGAGATCTCATGAACTTCGAAATCACCAAGAAAAAAATGCTGACCAAGATCATCATGTTAATGATTTCCGTCCTCTTGTTGGCGGTTTATATGGCTCTCGATTTGATGAAAGTAGCGATCATCAATCAGGTTTACGTCATTGTGGCCATCGCTTTGTCCGTCGTGTTCGCGGGAAGCTCGTTTTTCATGAAACATTTCGCTTCGACCCCGAAAGTCAAATATTATCTTTATCAGATCTTGGATTTCTTTTCCATGTTTAATGTGGCGCTCTTGTTCGTGCAGATCTTTTTCCTGGTCGGGTTCTTTCCCGCGACCGTTCACAAAAGCTCGATGTATCCGACCCTCGTGGAAGCGGACCATTTGTTGGTCCGCAGCACCGAACAGGCGCAACGCTTCGATATCGTGGTTTTGAAAGTCGATGCGACCATCAATGCGCTTGACCAGGGCGGCGGGGTTTTGGACTCCGAACTGTTGGTAAAAAGAGTGATTGCCGTGGGCGGAGAAACCTTTTATTACGAAAACGGCCGTTTGTACATCAACGAAGTTTTGATCGACGAGGACTTTCTGGCTTATGATTATCCCGAGTTTGATCTTCTGATCGAAGATGTATGCAAGATCGGCGGCGCGGATCAATGCACGCCCGGGGAAACCTGCGTGATCCCGGAAGATTATTTCTTCGTGATGGGGGACAACCGCAGTTCCAGCGTCGACAGCCGGATCCTGGGATTGTTTTCGCGAGATCAGATCGTCGGCGTCGCCATTTACAAAGAAATCACTTTGTTCGAGTGGGTGAAATTATGATTCAATGGTACCCCGGACACATGGCGAAAGCCAAAAAAGAAATCGAAGAACGGCTGAAACTGATCGACATTGTCTTTGAACTCGTGGATGCGAGAATCCCTTATTCTTCCAAGAATCCGGTCGTTTCCGATATCTTAAAAAGCAAACCGAAATTGTTGCTGCTCACCAAATGCGACTTGGCGGATTCGGCTTTGACCAAACAGTGGGCCAAACATTATGCTTCTCAAGGCTACCGGGTTTTGGAAATTGATTCCATCTCCGGATTTAACTTAAAAAAAATCGCTCATGAATGCCAGACCGCCCTTGCGGATAAACTGGCCCGCGAAAAAGCCAAAGGCATGTTGGTTCGGCCGATCCGATCGATGATCGTCGGGATTCCCAATGTTGGAAAATCTACGCTGATCAATGCTTTGGTTAACAAAAGAACCCTGGAAGTTGCTGACCGGCCGGGCGTCACCAAAGCCCAGCAATGGGTCCGCATCAACAAAGATCTGGATCTGCTTGATACTCCGGGAGTGCTCTGGCCCAAATTCGAAGATCAAAAGGTCGGAATGCATTTGGCCCTGACCGGAGCCATCAAAGAAGACCTTTTAAAGAACTCCCAATTGTTTGAATACCTGATCGAATTCCTTCGAAAGTTTTATTCGATGGCCATGACCGAACGTTATGGTCTGCCAGCGGATCTGTCCTTGGAGGAGATCATAGAGGGGATCGCCGACCGCCGGGGCATCAAAGCCGTTGATTATCAGGACCGAGCCATGGATCTGTTTTTAAAAGATTTCAAAGACGGAAAACTAGGCCGGATCACTTTGGACCGTTTTTAAGAACACCCGCGGAATTTTTCAAAAAAAGAAGATTCAATTCTTCTTTTTTATTTCTTTTGTGTTATATAATTAGATGTGATACAATGTTATCGTTTTAAAAAAGGACGAAAAGATGAAATACGATTTGTATGAATACGAAACCAAACTGACCGCCGCCGGATACCAACATATCGCGGGAACGGATGAAGTCGGTCGGGGACCGATGGCCGGACCGCTGGTGGCCGCGGCCGTGGTTTTACCAGCGGGTTATCGTTTGGAAGGGCTGAACGATTCCAAACGGCTGAGCCCGAAACTTAGGGACCGGTTTTATGACATCCTGATCCGCGACGCCGTCGAATACCAGATGGCTTTCATTGATGTTCCGGAAGTTGACCGGCTCAACGTTTATGCCGCAAGCAAACTTGCCATGACCCGGTGCATCCGGGGCTTTCGGGTCCCGGTCGATTTCGTCCTGACCGATGCCATGAAACTGGATGTTGGGATCGAGTTCATCGATTTGATCCACGGCGATCAAAGAAGCGCTTCGATCGCGGCGGCCAGCGTCATCGCGAAAGTGACCAGGGATCGTTTCATGGTCGAAATGGACGCCGTTTATCCGGAATACGGCTTTAAAAAACATAAAGGTTACGTGACCAAGTTCCATTGTGAGATGTTGGACAAATACGGGCCTTGTCCGCTCCACCGCCGCAGTTTTGCTCCGGTGGCCAACTACCTGGCCGGGATCCGTAAATTTAACCCATCGAGATAACGAGGAGAAAACCTTGTTTCAAAACAAAACCGAAATTAAAAATCGGCGCGGAGGAAAGGGAAGCGTCATCGTCGAAAAATGGGACGTCCTTCCCCCTCATTGCAAAAACACAACCCAAACACACCCAACACA
>CAYQUB010000183.1:0-2735 GCA_964420625.1 uncultured Bacteroidales bacterium
TGTTTGGGCGGCTACAACATACCTCATGAAAAACCTCCTTTCGGTAATCTTTTAAATTTAAGACAAAAAGCAAAAAACGGTTCAATATGGTTTACGGACGCCGAACTCGGCGCTTTCAACCCATTCTTCTGCGTTTCGGAGTTGTGATGCCAGTTCGTCAAGGACTTCAAAATGCTGTTTTTCCTGTTTTACCAGATATTCAAACAGCTTCTTTTCCGGAACATCCAAAGCGGAATCCAGAAACCCCGTGTAAAGGTCGATGCTTCGTTTTTCCAATTCCGAAGCCATTCGATAGAAATCCAGTTGTTTGGCGGTTTCTTTGGCATCAGTTTGGAAATCGCGCAATTGGGAGAAGATGGTTTTGGTTTTGGAAAGCGCGTCGGAGTCGGGGAGGTTAAAGGCTTCGTCATTAAGTTTGAGGGTGAGGATCCGGGCGTGGTTGCTTTCGTCCTTCGCCAGCATTAGGCATACTTGGTGCAGGCTGTTTTTGGAATTGATCTTGGCTTGTTCCAAGTAATATTTCTCTCCGTCGTTTTCCATTTTGATGGCATATTTCAAATTTCTCATGCTATCCTCCTCGGTATTTATTCATGTCAGCCTGGGACCTTGTTTAAAAGAAACTTCCTAATTTCCTTTTTAATTATAACATGAAAGACCGAAAAACAACAGGTGATTGATTTTCAGATTTTTTTCTTTAAAAAGACAAAAAGATTCAAGCCTAGGCTTGGATCTTTCATTTGTTTGCTTTCGCGATGTTAAAATAGTGGATCAAAGCGCCGATCAGCCCGCCGTCGTTTAAGAACTTCCCGGTGGTGATGACGGTCGATCCCCAATAGTTGGCATCGACGATCCGGCCGACGGCAGCGTTCAGCTCGGCGACGAAGGATTCTTTTCGCCGAGTGATCCCCCCTCCGAAAATGATTTTCTGGGGATTGAACAAATAAGCCAGATTGCATATCCCTTTGGCGAGATAATTATAGAATTCCGCCACCAGGTTCATGGCGACGATGTTTTTTTGGTCATAGAGAGAAAACAGTTCTTCGCCGTTTTTGACCGGCAGATTGAAAAGCCGGGCTTTCTCGACCAGACTGCGCATTGAAGCCAGATTTTCCCATTTTTGGTTGTCGATCACCATTTGGCCGAATTCGCCGGCGCTGTTGTTCACGCCGTGAAAGATTTGGTTGTCCATGACGATGGCGCCCCCGATGCCGGTGCCGATGGTGATCATTAAAAAAGAGTCATTTCCAATGAGAGTTTCGGAAAGAGCGAAACAGTTGACGTCGTTTTCGGCGGTCGCAAACAGACCGGTGGCTTGGAATATTTCCTGGCGGAAGTTCGTTCCCGCGTAATTCGGCATGAGATTATTGGCATAGGTTACTATGCCGTTTTGGAAATCAATGACCCCGGGACTGCAGATGGCGACGCCCTGGATTTGGTAATGATCTCGGTATTCTTTGATTTTGTTGATGGTGGTTTTCAGAATCTGTTTTCGTCCCAGCATCGCCAGAGTCGGGTACTCGCCCTTTTCCAGGATCTGGAAGTCTTCGGTAATGACCGCAAATTTTGTAAAAGTCCCACCGATGTCGAATGAAAGGTAATTCATTGTTACGGCTCCTATCAACACCCCACGATATGTTCTCGCAACATTATTATAACATTGTTTTGAAAATAAAACTATTTTTAAATATTTGGCGGTTTTTTCAAAATTTTGGCTGACGCATTTTCTTGACTTGGAGGGAAAAAAGAGTATAATAGATTGAGTGAGTGAAACACTCATCCTTGCTTTCCGGAGAGCGGAAAGCCATATGACCAAAAGGAGGTGCCAATATGCAACAATACAAGGGTATGTTCATCATTGTCCCAACATTAGCCGAAGAAGGATTCAAAGCCGTGATCGCCGACATTGCGAAATTATTCGCCGATAACGGCGGCCGGATCCTTGAAGTTAATGAATGGGGAATGAAAGACCTGGCTTATGAAATCGAGGATTTCAAAAAAGGCTATTACGTAGTGTTTGTTGCGGAAGCTACCGCTACTGCCGTATCCGAATATGACCGTATCTGCAACAACCGTGAAGACATTATTCGCCATATTTTAGTCAGGGAAGACTAGGTGAGCAAAATGAACAAAGTCGTACTCGTTGGTCGTCTGACCAAAGATCCCGAATTAAAAAGAACCAGCAATGACATTGCGGTGGTCCAATTCACCATCGCGGTCAACCGTGCCTTTTCAAACCGCAACGGGGAGAAACAAACTGATTTCATCAATTGCGTGGTTTGGCGTCAACAAGCCGAAAACCTCGCAAAATACATGCGCAAAGGCAGTCTGATCGGGGTAGACGGTCAAATCCAAGTCCGCAACTATGAAGACGCCGGAGGCGTCAAGCGATATGTGACCGAAGTCATTTGCGACGGGGTCCATTTCCTGGAATCCAAATCCGCCCGGGATGGCGCCAGCGGATTTACGGATGTCAACCAATATGACATTCCGGCCGGAGCCAACAAAACTTCGGAACAGGCGCAAGCATCAAAAGATCCGTTCGAAGACTTAAAAAGCAGTTTCGATGTCTCGAATGACGATCTCCCATTTTAACACAGGAGGTTTAAAAAAATGGCAAATTTTCGTATGAAACGTAAAAAAACCTGCTATTTTACCGATAATAAAGTTGTAAAAATTGATTGGACAGATTATGAATTGCTGAGACGGTTTATTTCTGACCGCGGGAAGATCCTTCC
>CAYQUB010000184.1:0-2690 GCA_964420625.1 uncultured Bacteroidales bacterium
GGTGGAAAACCCCCAGTAATTTAACAGCAAGATTTCCTAAAACCCCCAGTTATTTAACAGAGCCATAATTTTTTGATGATTTTTTCGGCCCGGCTCGAATATCCGAGAAAGTGTTGGTAGTAAGCATCCAGGAAATTGTCGATCTCCATGATTTTGTCCGGGACTTTGGAAATGACTTCATAAGTCAAGAAAGCCATCTTCGTCAAGTAAAGAAATTTGATGATTTCAATGACTTCACGGTTGACAAAAGTTACATCGGAGTGTTGGCAATTGGAACAAATCATGCCACCGTTGATCAAATCGAAACCATAAAGCTCAGTCGTAGCTTCACAATTGACACATTTGGAAAAGATGGGGCCAACTCCCAATAAATAAAGCAATTTCAACCGGAATATTACCAAGTAATAAGGCGTATATTCGGCGTTGATCCGGCTGAGGATTTCATCAAGAAAATGATAAAGGGTCACGGAATCGTCCATGTGATCCCCCAACTGGAGGACCGAATCGACGATGACCATGGCATCTTTCAAACGAGGAAGGTCGGTCTTGATTCGGCTGAAGTTGTTGCCGATCGTTCCTTGTGTCATGATCGGAAAAGAATGGCTGCCTTTTTCGGAAACCGCAAACGCGATCTTCGTAAATTCGGTTGCATAGCCGTAATTATGACTTTTTTGGCTGGCCGCTCCCCGGGCCAACATCGTTGACAATCCGGATTCCGAGATGATGGTCAGTATTTTGGAATTCTCCTGATAAATCTGGGTTTTTAAAATGATGCCTTCCTTTAATTCCATGTGCTCTCCTGAAAAACATCAGCTGTTTTGAACAAAATATCCCATTTTGCGAAGCTGTGTTTTCTTGTTTCGCCAATCCGGCTCGACTTTTACCCATAGCTCCAGAAAGACTTTCTGTCCAAGCAGCATGACGATGTCTTTACGGGCCAGGGTGCCGATTTGTTTGATCATCGATCCGTTCTTGCCGATGACGATCTTTTTTTGGGTGTCTCTTTCAACAAATATGGTAGCCCGAATGTCCATCAGGTCCGGATTGACGTCGTTGGCTTTCATCTCATCGATGACCACTGCCACCGAATGAGGGATCTCTTCTCTGGTCATTTCCAAGACCTTTTCCCGGATCAGCTCGCCAATGATGAAAGGTTCGGGATAATCGGTCATTTGGTCTTCCGGATAGTACATTGGGCCCGGTTCCAGGTTTTTGACGATGGCGGAAACCAAGGAATTCACATTTTCATGAGTCAGGGCGCTGATGTAATAGACTTCATCAAACGGATAGGCATTGGTAAAATTAACCACGTTCAATAGCAATTTATTTTTGTCTTTTACCAAATCGATTTTGTTTACGGCCAAAATTACTTTCGGGTTGGTTTTTCGGAATTGTTCGATGACATAATTGTCTCCGGCTCCGAAAGGATCGTTCCCGTCAATGATAAACAGGATTAGATCGACATCGGTTAAGGTTTCCAGCGAAATCTGGTTCATTAATTCCCCGAGTTCGTGCATTGGCTTGTGAATTCCGGGAGTGTCGATAAAGATGATCTGTTCGGTTGGCGTAGTATGGATCCCCAAGATCCGGTTTCGGGTGGTTTGGGGTTTACTGCTGACAATGGAGATCTTTTTCCCCAAAACCGCATTGATCAGCGTCGATTTTCCGACGTTGGGACGGCCGATGAGGGCCACAAATCCCGAGCGGAAATTTTCATTGGCCATTCAAGTCTCCCTTTGCGAAACCGTAAGGCAACAGTTCGCTTACTTTCATGATCTTTTCCTTATGACTAAGGTTCGTCAGAATGACTTCGACTTCCGGATTGACTAATTCGGAGATAACCTGGCGGCAGGCCCCGCAAGGCGATACCGGAGCCGGAGTCGGACCGATGATCATCATTTTCACGATGTCGTTCTGACGATAACCCTGGGAATAGGCCGCAAATAAGGCGGATCTTTCGGCGCAGTTCGAAAGCCCGTAGGAGGCGTTTTCGATGTTAGATCCGGAAATGATCTTTCCGTCTCCCATAAGCAATGCGGCTCCGACTTGGAATTTCGAATACGGCGCATAAGCATGATGAAAAGCTGCCAAGGCCGCTTCATAAAGTTTTTCATGGTTGTTTTTATTCATTTTTTTCTCTCCGATAATTAGTCTTATTCAAAATTTCTTCCTGTTTCGCCAACATTTCGGTTTCCTGTTCTTCGTTTTGATGATCAAAGCCCGATAAATGCAACAGTCCATGGACCAAAAGAAAAGCAAATTCACGAAGCAGGCTGTGTCCGTAGGCATCGGCTTGTTCTTTAACTTTGTCCACGCAAATGAAAATGTCCCCCATGTAACCGTCTTCTTCTTCGGCTTCGTCATCGTTTTCAAAGGAAATGACGTCGGTGGGATTATCAAGATGGCGGTAGGAATGATTGATCTTCCGAATGTCTTCAAGATTGACCAAAATCAAACTGGCCGAAGCCTCTTTTGGAAAGCCTTCGCTGATGTCCGCAATGACGCTTTCGAAATCAAACCCGATGGATCCATATTGATTAAAAACATTAATTTCCATATTTTCCTTCATATTTTTCAATGATTTTTCGAACCAAGGGATGGCGCATCACATCGCTTCCGGTGAAATGCACGACGTCGAGTCCGGGGATCCCGGAACAGATCTCCAACGCTTCGATCAAGCCGGAATGGTT
>CAYQUB010000185.1:0-2680 GCA_964420625.1 uncultured Bacteroidales bacterium
GCTTGGATTGAACGATTCCCGAAAAGAAATTGTTTTGATGGTATCCGATTCCGAAACCGGAAATCGGGCCATGCAAGCCATCATCCACAAAAAGCAAATGCACAAGCTCCATCAAGGGATCGCTTTCTCGCTTCCGTTGATTCAATTGATCGGATCAAATAAAATGAAGTCGGAAATTCCGACGTCAGAAAAAGAGGTAAAAACTATGGAATATCAAGCCATTTTCACAATCGTTGACAAAGGAAAGGCGGAAGATGTCATCGATGCGGCTTATCGCGCCGGCGGGACCGGAGGAACGGTCATCAATGCCCGCGGTTCGGGGATTCACGAAACCCAGAAAATTTTCAACATTCCCATTGAACCCGAAAAGGAAGTTGTCTTGGTCATCGCAAAAACCGAAATTGTTTCCAAGATCACCGATGAAATCCGAAAGGATCTGCACATCGACGAGCCCGGCCGGGGAATCATTTTCATTTCCGACGTTTCCCAAACCTACGGGCTTTTCAACCCCGATCCTTCAAAAAAACCATAATGGGTTCGCTCCAAGGCAGGAAAAGTTCCTGCCTTTTTCTCATGCCTGGAATATGGTCATTTAAAAATCCAAGGAAATAAGGTATAATAAATCGTCAGACGATGAAAGAGGTGAACTTATGGGTTTGGAAGCTTTCAATACCGGTTGCAATGTTGTAGCAGTCGTAAAAAACGGAAAGAAATACGGAATGTGCTGTTCTTGGGCGATGATGGTCGACTATGAAAAAGTCATGCTTCATCTCGGGGTTCAGAGCGTTACCGGGAACATCCTTAAAGTCAACGACATCGTTGGCGTCAGCGCTTTGACTGACGGCCAAAAAGACATTGCTTTCGCATTGGGCGAAGGTCACAGTGACAAGGTCGATAAATTTCAGAATGTTGCCTTTCATCTGGACGAAACGGCCATCCTGATCGACGGCGCCCGAGTCACGATGAAGTGTCGGGTCAATGACATTTTGCACCTGCCGGGAATCGAAAAAGACAACTGCCTGGTTTTGGATGTCATCAGTTTCAGCCAAAACAAGAAAATTGATTTTTTGGATGGATCCAAAGTGTGGTAAAGTGCGCAACGAAATAAAAAAAGTATTCATCGCGGGCGGAACGGGATTTCTGGGATTCCATGCGGGTCAATTATTTTTGGAAAAAGGAATCGCCGTTGACACCATTTCCCTCCCGGATGAGATCCTTTTGGGGGAGTGGTTTCCAAAATCAATCGGATTGCGGTTCGGAAACTTGTTTCAAATGAGCGGCGAAGAAATAGCCGCTCTTTTGAAAGGAAAGGACTATGACGTTTTTGTCTATGCCCTCGGTGCGGACGACCGGGTGATCCCTAAGGCCCGGCCGCGGCTTTCTTTCATGACAAATTGGTGCTGGAAGCAAAAAAAATCTGTTTAGCCGCCAAAAGCGCGGAGATCAAAAGATGCGTGGTCTTGAATTCGTATTTTTCGCATTTTGACCGTTTAAGAGGTAGGGAATTAGCAAAAAATCATCCCCACATTAAAGCCCGCGTCGAACAGGAAGAAGAACTAACCAGTCTTTGCGAAGCCGGGATATTTGAAGTCATTATCTTGGAGTTTCCGTATATTTTCGGAACCATGCCCGGATGAAAGCCGCTGTGGCGAGAACACTTTTTAGCCCATTTTGACGGCTTTAAATCCATAATGTATCCGCGCTCTGGGGGAACGGCGGCCATCGATGTCTCGGGAGTCGCCGAAGCCATCGCCGCAGCTTCCTTCAACGGCGAATCGGGAAGGTGTTATCCGATTGGTTGGCCAAATCAACTTGAGCTTTTAGGAACTAATAAACCGAATGATGGAAGCCATGGATGATCCCCGCCGATTACGCGGTCTCCCGGCCTGGGTCTGTGCCATTTGGGCCGGTAATCTGGATCGGAAATTAAAAAAACAGGGCTTAGAAAGCGGATTGAATCACGCGAAACTGATGACCCAGATTTGTAATCGCACTTTCCATGTTGATCCCGACGAATTCAAAAAACGAATGAATTACCAGGAATTGGGGTTTGAGGGCGGAAAAGATGTGCTTGAGAGCATTAAACTTACTATCCGCGCTTGTTATCCGGAGAGAATGAGTCAGAACCTCGATCAGAAACAAAAATGACAAGGAGAATGTAATGAAGCAATACTTTTCCTACGGATCCGCCGAGACCGCTTATTTGAAATCAAAAGACAAAAAATTGGGGAAGATGATCGGCATCATCGGCCATCTGGATCGCATGATTGACCCCGATCTCTTTGTTTCGCTGATCGGTGCCATCGTTGCCCAACAAATATCCGGAAAAGCTGCGGATACCGTCTGGAATCGGATCCTAGAAAAAGTCGGCCAGGTCACCCCGGAAACCCTTCGCCAATGTTCGGATGCGGCTTTGCAATCTTGCGGTTTAAGTTGGCGGAAAGTTTCATACATTCGGGATTTTTCCGAAAAAATAATCCTCGGCGAATTCCCAATGGAAGCCCTGGCAAAGCTTTCCGACGCCGAAATAATCGCCAAACTGGATGATCTCAAGGGGATTGGACCTTGGACGGCGGAAATGATGTTGATTTTTTCCTTGGGACGGCCCAACATTCTCAGTTTCAATGATTTTGCCATCCAAAAAGGGTTGCGGATGCTTTACGGTCATGGGGAGATCACC
>CAYQUB010000186.1:0-2656 GCA_964420625.1 uncultured Bacteroidales bacterium
TGAGGAAATCAATAAATCCCTGAACGAAGTCGACGAAGCCGCCGTCTTGATTCACAGGATGGGTCGATTTCCCCTTTATTTTCGGGGCGACATCGGTTATTTTCTTTCTCTCATTCATAAAAGCGGGATGATCTCGGAAATTGATTTGGCCGAGATCGGAAAGTTCCTCGACACCGTCAAGTCCAATCAGATTTATCTGGATTCTTTGGAATCCAATAAAATCCCCTGCTCCCTGTATAAAGAATATTTGCTTCGAATGAAGTATCCCAAAGAACTGAATCTTCGGATCAAGGAAATCGTCAACCAATACGGAGAAATTCAGGATACCGCTTCCATCAGGCTTCGTGAAATTCGGAAAAGCATCCGCGAGATGGAGAAGACCATTCAGAACAAACTTCAGGAAATGTTGGCCAAAAACGCTTCGAAGCTGACTTCCGCGACCATTTCCCTTCGCAACGACCGTTATGTTATTCCGGTCAAATCCGATTTTAAAAATGCCATTCCCGGAATCATTCACGATCAATCGGCTTCCCGGGAAACCGTCTTCATTGAACCCTTGGCCATTTTTGAAATCAACAACAAGTTAAACAGTCTCCATGAAGAAGAGAAGGACGAAATAGTGGCGATTTTACGCCTAATATGCTCAGAGATCGATGATGAATATGATGATTTGCGAGAAGATTTGGAAATTCTGGTCCATCTGGACATGGTTTTCGGAAAAGCCGATTACGCTTTGTCCATCAAAGCCAAAAAACCGCGGATCAATGACCGGGGGATCGTCGATTTGTTGAACGCCCGTCATCCGCTTTTGAAAGTCGAAAAGATCGTCCCGAACAATATTTCCATCGGCCGGGATTACCAGGGCATCATCATCACCGGCCCGAACACCGGCGGAAAAACCGTGGTTTTGAAAACCATCGGGTTATTGGCCCTGATGGTAAAAATGGGCATGCTGATCCCCTGCGACGAAAACAGCGACATGATGATTTTCGATAACGTCTTTGCTGACATCGGCGATGAACAGAGCATTTCCCAAAACTTGTCGACCTTTTCTTCGCACATTCGCAACGTCATTGACATAATCCATCAGGTCACGCCGCATTCATTGGTTTTACTGGATGAGCTGGGAAGCGGAACCGACCCGGTCGAAGGATCATCTCTGGCCATTTCCATTTTTGACCATTTGTTAGCCAAGCAATGTTTGATCATTGCCACTTCGCATTATCCGGAACTGAAGATCCATGCTTACGATTCCGATCGGATCATCAATGCCAGCGTCGAATTTGATTCCGAGACTCTCAAACCGACCTATAAACTGCTTCTGGGAATCCCCGGTCAAAGCAATGCTTTGAACATTTCCCGCCATCTGGGACTTCCGGAAACCATTTTGCAACAATCCGAGAAATATGTCGGCCAAAAGGATACCGATCTGAACAAGATCATCAACAAGCTGATCAGACAAACCACGGAACTGGACGTTAAACTGGAAGCCGGCAACCAAAACACCAAACACACCCAACACCAGGAACTGGAGGAGAAACTTCGGGACATTGATCTCGAGCGGGTCCGTTTGGTTCGCGAAAAAAATCAAGTCATGAAAACCGCCGAAGAAGAAGCTCGAAAAATCATCCGCACCGCTACCAAAAAGATGGATGCGGTTTTGGATGAGCTTAACGAGATGAAACTTCGCGAAGTAAAACTCCATGAAATCGCCCAGATCAAACATCAGGTCAAAGAAATAAAGGATGAAGCCAAAATAGTGATCGAAACCATTCCTGATGATCAGGAATTAGTTCCTAATTCTCAAGTTTTCGTCGAGAATTATGACTGTTATGGAACGGTAATTAAAAAGACCAAGAAAGATAAATACGAAGTGCAAATCGGAAATGCGCAAATTTCCGTCGACCGCAAGTTTCTGCGCCGAACCAACCAGCCGTCGGTGGAACCATTACAAAAGAGCACCATCGAAGTATCGGTCAAAAAAAACGTTTCCCCAACCTTGGATTTACGCGGCTTCCGCTATGAGGAAGCCAGCGACCGGTTGGAAAAATTCCTGGATGATGCCATTTACGCGGGATTGCATCAAGTATCCATCATCCACGGCTTCGGAACGGGAGTCATTCGGGAAATGGTGATCAATTTCCTGAAGACCTCGCCTCATGTAGAAAGTTTTCGTTTCGGAGGAGCCGGAGAAGGCGGCATGGGCGCGACCGTCGCCACATTGAAATAAGGAGAATGAAAAATGAACAAAAATGATAATCTCAATTTGCGATTAGTGGACTTTTATGCCGACTGGTGCGGCCCTTGCAAAGTGGTGGCGAAAATGATCGATGAAATATCCGGCCAATTAACCGATGTGGCTTTTGAGAAAATGAACGTGGATGAAGACCGCGACTCGGTCAAAAACCTGAGAATTACCAGCATCCCAACCATCATCCTTTTCAAAAACGGGGTGGAGGTCGGGCGCAAGGTCGGATTTGTCTTCAAAGACGTTCTCGTTGATTGGATAAACGACTTCCGAAATTGAATTGGGCTTAAGAGCATGATTAAAAACGATGCTCTTTTTTTTAGAAATAATAAAAAAATATTTTACTTCAATTGGCTTTTTTGCTATAATAAGTTTAAGAAAGCTGTGGAACAATGAACGATATTGATA
>CAYQUB010000187.1:0-2614 GCA_964420625.1 uncultured Bacteroidales bacterium
AGAAAGGAGTATTAATAATTATAGACGTAAACAACCTATATTTATTATACGTGATAGCATGAGAACAATCAGATTAACACTGGTGATGATTTTACTTGGGATGTTTGGAAGGCTGTTTTCGGAACCCCAAGCCACAGCCGTCACCGTCTATCAAGAAAAAATATTTGAATTTCGAGGTGCTTGGGTGGCGACGGTCAGCAACATTGACATTTCCCGTCAAACCGCTGCGACTCCCGATGCCATCAAAGCTTACCAGGAAGAATTTTTGGACATCCTGGATGTTTTTGAAGAATATAACATGAACACGGTCATCTTTCAGGTTCGGCCGCTTAACGACGCTTTTTATCAATCGGCGATCAATCCCTGGAGCCGGTTTTTGATCGGTTTGGAAGGCCGGAATCCCGGTTGGGATCCGATGGCCTGGATGATCGAAGAATGCCATAAACGAAACATGGAGTTCCATGCCTGGCTCAATCCTTATCGGGCTTCGCTGGGGGTCCTTCCGGATACCGGCGATTATTCGGTCGCTCTGAATGAATATCTAACGACTTTGGCTCCGAACAACTTCGCGAAACTGCATCCGAATCTTCTGGTCCGCGGTAAATTCACGACCGGCGATTCCCGGATCCTGCTCAATCCTTGCGAACCGCAAGTCCGTCAGCACATTTACGATACCATTGAAGAGATCGTTCGGAATTATGACGTTGATGCGATCCATTTCGATGATTACTTCTATAACGGCGTGGCCGCGGTTGAAGATGACGCTGACTACCAAGCTTACATTAGCGGCGGCGGAACTTACCTGACCAAGGGCGATTGGCGCCGCGAGCAGGTCAATATTCTGATCAAAGGCATCCATGATTTGTTGGCTGATCTGAATGTTGAACTATCCGGCGATGTTGAATTCGGCGTTAGTCCGGCGGGAGTTTGGGCTCCCGCTGACAATATGGGCTGCGGCGCTTACGGACAACCCGGGGGCATGACCGACATCGCTTGCACCAGTTACAGTTCCTATGTGGATTTGTTCGCGGACACCAAAAAATGGGTGAACGAAGAATGGCTGGATTACATCCTTCCCCAAAACTATGGCAGTCTGACCGGAAATCATCCCGGCATCACTTCCTGGTGGGCCAACGAAGTAAGCAAGGGCGATGTGAAACTCTACATCGGCTTAGCCCCTTATCAATACATCAACTCCGGCTGGGCCATTCCGGAAATGGACAATCAGATGCTGCTCGGTTATGATTATCCGACGGTCAGCGGTTATTGTTTCTTTTCGATCAAAACGATGCAAAACGTTTCCAACCGCAATCTAATGGCAGCACTGAACATCCTTAAAACGAGATGGAGCCGCAATGCTTTGAATTTCTTCGAAAATGAAGCGCCGCTGGGGGTTCATCCGGCTCCGGTCGTAACGGCTTTCCGAAACGCCAACCATGTCAATCTGTCTTTCGAAGCCTCGGAAGCGGCTTACGGATATGTCTTTTATCGGACCGTTGCCGGCGAAACCTTCAATTCTTTGACCGAACCGGTTTTTGATACCGTTTCATCTCCCGACACCCCCTTCACCTTCCGAAGCGAAGCTGACAACCTGACGGATTACACCTATTATGTCCGGACCGTTTATGACGACGGGACCTGGAGCCCGAATTTCCAGTCCGTAACGACCGGAATATATGATTATAATGAAGCTCCGGACCTAAGCAACCTAAAAATTCAAGCGGATTTCCTGGTATTTCCTTCCCAAAGCTGGGTTATCGTCACGGGCAATGTTACCGATGCCAATGGCGACGATCTGACCCTGACCTTGGATTATAACATCGGAACTTATTACTCAAGACAATATACCGCGGAAGTGATCGACGGGACTTTCTCGTTTTTGGTTTACATTCCGCCTTATACCGTCAATGGGGGACATTTTGTGATCACGGCCGACGACGGGATGGAAAGCACGATTCAAAATTCGAATACTTTCTTTACTCCGGCGGCCAAATACACTGATCTTTTGATCTACATCATTACCATGGATATCCTTACCAACGATTCCATCGACGGAATTTACGGAGGCTGAGAAAATCATGGGATATGCCATTGCCGCCAGTGTGTTGGGAATCGGGCTGTTCTATTTCATCCTGAACCGCGCCCTTTCCCCGCTTCGCCATAAAACCCGGGGGCTGATCAACTTGATTGTAGGCTTGATCATGACCGGAGGGTTTGTTTGGGCCTTCGTTTCCGATTATCAAGGCGGAAATATCTTTGAATACCCGACGCATCTTTTCTTCATCGGCGCCAGTCTTCTGTTTTCGCTTTCGATCTCGCTTTATTTATTGCTTTACCGGGTCGCTTTGTTTTCCAAAAATAAAACCACCAGCCAATCATATTTTCAGGAATATCTTTATGTCATCGGCCGAAGCGGCCAGGACCTCTATTTGTTTGAAGACAAACAAAAGTACCACGGTTTGCTTATAAAACTGAAGAAGACGGATTTTCATGATGAAGTCATTCGGAACTTTGAGCGGAAGAACAACCTAAACGTGATCAAGGACGAAGAAATCGTCAGGGCCAGTCCGCAGCCTGTAACAAATCTTGTTCGTATTCCCTGGCGGCAGGCCTC
>CAYQUB010000188.1:0-2612 GCA_964420625.1 uncultured Bacteroidales bacterium
GTAATATTATAACATAAACCGGAACCATTATCTCGATATTTACTTAAATTCTCGAGGAGTCGCTTCAAATTGCATAAAAAAAGAATTTGAAGGGGCTTTTTTTATGAGCTATTATCGAAAATTTAAGTAAATATCGAGATAATGGTTCCGGTTTATGTTATAATATTACAAGAAATTAATTAATAGTAAGGAGATTCACGTGAATACAAAAGATATCCGAGAAAAAATAGAAATCTTGATTGATGAAAGTACCGGAAAAACTCTGAAAGAAGAGAGCGCCATCTCGCACATCGGGATCGATGCTGATCGCAATGTGGTGGTTTTGATACTGGCCATCGGTCGGATCGGCGGACCCGAGGAAAAAAACCTTCGCCGGGAAATCGCCACCATCATTAAACGGGACTTGGGCTTTGACGGAGTGAAAGTTCAAATTGAAGAAAAAAGAAAAATCGAAGGGATCACCAATCGCCAGGTCAAATTCATCATCATTTCTTCCGGAAAAGGCGGAGTTGGAAAATCGACCGTTGCGGCTAACTTGGCTTACGCTTTAGCCCGCCAAAATAAAAAAGTCGGTTTGATCGATGCGGACATTTACGGTTCCAGCATTCCCAAGATCATGGAAATTCCTCACGATTACCCGACCGCGGACGAAAACGGAAAAATCAATCCTTTCAACAAATTCGGAATTGAACTGATGTCCACCGAGTTCTTCGCGGAAGTCGGAAAACCAGTCATTTGGCGAGGGGCCATGCTCAATTCGATGATCAACAACTTCTTCTATGACGTAAAATGGAGTCAGGACATCGACTATATGATCGTCGATGCTCCGCCGGGAACCGGTGACATCTTGATCGATCTTCGCAACATCGTTCCAACCGCGGAAGTCATCATCGTCACCACTCCGCATCTCGCAGCCAGCCACGTGGCCATAAAAGCGGGCGTCGCCGCCACACAGCTGAAACACAAAATTCTTGGCGTTATCGAGAACATGTCTTATTTTATCAACCCGGTCTCCAAAGAGAAAGAGTTCATTTTCGGACAAGGCGGCGGTGACGAAGTTGCATCCAAACTCGAAACCGAACTTTTGGCCCAGATCCCCATCAACCAACCGAAACACCATCTTTCATTGTACGAATCCGATGAAGAAATCGGAAAGATCTATGACGATTTGGCCAGTTTTTTAATCGTTCAACCATAAAAAAAGGCTTAACGGAAGGACTTTGTTCTTTCTGCTAAGCCTATTATTTTGTTACTTTTTGTCCTCGCAACTGCATTTCTCATCGTCGCAATTGCATTTCTCATCGTCGCATTCGCAATCGCCATCGCATTCGCAATCGCCGTCGCATTCGCATTCTTCGTCTTGGTCATTGTCTTCTTCATATTGCTTCAGAACCTTTTCGATCATATCCCATTCTTCGTCGGTTTCAACGGCGGCTAGTTCGCCTTCGCCATTTTCTCCCGAAACATAGGAAGCAGCCATTACTTCGAGTTGCTCCTCTTTTGAACCAACGGGGTAGAATAAAACATAACTTTTTTTGAACTCTTCCGATTCAAACGTAAATAAGATTTCACATAAAATCTCATTCCCTTTTTCATCAACAAAGGTCAAACGGTTTTCATTTTCTTTCAATTCTTTTTCCATTAAATCCACACTCCTTTCCGTTTATTTCTTGTGCATATCCAGATAAGTCTGCAAGATAATCGTTGCAGCCAGTTTATCTACTTTTTCTTTGCGTTTCTGACGGCTGAGATCCGCCGAAAGCATCATGTTGTTGGCCATTCGGGAGGTCAGTCTTTCATCGATCAAAACGACTTCCAAAGACAAACGTTCTTCGATCATCTTCTTGAACTCGTAGACATAATCACCCAGCGTTCCAACGTCCCCGCTCATGTGTCTGGGGAGGCCAAGGACGATTTTTTTGGCTTCTTTTTCTTTGACGACCCGGGCGGTTTCCGCCAAAGCGGTTTCCAAGTCCCGTTCCGCGAACCGAACGGTTCCGATTGGCAAGGCCATTATTTCCATGTAATCGCTGACGGCCATTCCTAAAGTGACGGTTCCTAAATCAAGTCCCAATATTCTCATAAGGTCCCCATAATAATCTTCCGGACTTCAGCCATGGCCTCTTCGACTTTGGAAAGGTCTCGGCCCCCGGCTTGCGCGAAATCACTGCGGCCCCCGCCGTTTCCTTGGCAAATCTGAGCTGCGGTTTTTACCAAATCCCCGGCGTGCAGGGAAGCAATTTTGTTCTTACAAAGAAAAACTACTTTTTCGTGGGCCACATTGGCAATGAAAATTACCGATTGACCCAGTTGGTCCGCCAGACGGTCAGCCAAGTCTTTGACCAAATCCAGTTCGGAAATTTCCAACTCCGTTATTAAAACATTATAGTTCTTGATTGTCAAGGACTTTGCAAGAAATTCGTCGGCACTGATGACAAATTTCTCTTTTTTGGTTTTATTGTATAGTTTTTCCAAGTCTTTGACTTGCTCGCGCACCTTGTTCAATTCTTCGCGGCACTCCAAAATGTACTGATAGCTTTCAACAAATTTACTGGAAGGAATCTCCGAATAATTCAAGGCCATTCCTTCGCTTTGAGCAGCACTTCCGAGAT
>CAYQUB010000189.1:0-419 GCA_964420625.1 uncultured Bacteroidales bacterium
GGCCAGTTGCGTAATGGTACTGGTTTTCAAGTATTTCTTCAGGATCTCTTCACTGAAAGGCTGGTAACGTTCCGGAGACTTTAAAGCCATTTCCGTAAAATGGACGATTTCTTCAACATTGTAACTGTCGCGAGGGAACCGGGCCAAACTGACTTTGACTTCGAAATTGATGTTATAGTTCTGATACCGGACCCCTTGGTCGGCTTTACCAAGGATCGTGCGGATCTTCTTGTCGATGACGCGCTGATCGGAGATTTCCAAATAGGAAACGAAGGTCCCATCCGCGAAACGATAGGTCTGTTCCGAGAACTCGGAACGGACGACGTCATAGAAATAATTCATGGTTTGGGTAGCGATCTCGGGAGAATAATCCTCCAATTTCATAATTTGGAAACCAAACACCAAACACACCCAACACA
>CAYQUB010000189.1:429-2596 GCA_964420625.1 uncultured Bacteroidales bacterium
TTTGGAAACGGGCCAAAGCGAACCGATATTCCAAACTATTGGTGGCTTTCTTTTTCATTTCCTGAAAGAGGACGGCGAATTGTTCTTCTCCCAACCAGACCGTCTTCTGCGGAACAATCTTGACGTACTCTTCAATTTTCCGAATCGTTCCAACATAAAATTTGATCAGTCCCTCTTTGGAAATGTAAGGATCGGCTTTCTCCTGGACATGAAGTTCTTTGTTGTTGACGGTGATTCGGTAATTGACGGCATAGGCTTCGCCGGCGGCAATCTTTTTCTCAACTTCCTGAAAGACCGGCAAGTCTTCCGGGTGAACCATGCTGGCGTAATCGGTTCGTAAAATCATCCGTTCGGAAAGCTTCAAGAAATTGATCAGCTGGGCCGTGCAAATGAGCCGGTTCTTGGCGGGATCCAAATAAAACATTCCTTCCTGAAGCCCGTCCATGGCGATCTGAAGAATGTTTTTCTGACTGCGCAGATTCTCCTGGTAAAACAAACTGATTAGTTTGAATTCCAAAAGTTTGCAAGCGATTTTAAGCAGCGCCATGGCGTCAACGTCGGCCAAAACCAAGTCATTGGCGGTAAAAACCGCGCAGGCAAAGATTTCTTTTTCATAAACCAGCGGAATGGCAATCAATGATTGGACGTTTCCAACATAATAAGGTTTATCGGTGATCAGGTTCTTAAGGGGAAGTTTGGAATCGCTTAGATCCATCATGATTTCCTGATTGGCGGAAATGAGCATTTCGATGACCGTTCCGTTTAAGTTATTGTACGGGACTTCCCGTTCGTATAACCGCTGTTTTTTATATTCATAAGTGTTGACTTTATTGAAATTTTCAAAGAAATCGGGAAGGATCTCGAAATTGGCTTTGGAGAAGATCACAAAAAGCGCTTCGCTGAAACCAACGAGGCTTTCCAGATGCTTCGAAAACTCCATCAGGCATCCCCGTTCATTGTCGCTTAAGAGGGCAAGATTGACGAGATTGATGGCTTTTTCGATTTTGGAGATCACAGCCCGGAGGCGGTTGTTGATCTCCAGGTTTTTGTCATCTTCGTTGGATTCATCGCTTAAGTTGCCTTCGCTCTTGGCCAATTGGCCCTCAATGGTCTCAAGCATGCCCAAAAGCGGTTTGAGGGGTTCTTTAAGGCCTTTCTCGCGAAGAATCTGAGCCTTCAGAAGGTTGCGGTAATAATCTTTCTTGAGATAGAGATCTTGGCTGTCTTCCAGGGATTTTTGGTATTTGGCGCTGATTTTGAGGACTTCATCATAAAGTTCCATCACGATCAAAAGATCCAGGTACTCATTGAGATATCCCAAATAAGCATCGTTCAAAGTCGGAAGTTTTCCGAAAATGTCCGCGAAACTTTGTTTGGCCAGACGGTAATTCTTTTCCAAAACAAAAAGTTTCGCATTCAAATATTCGCAATAGGTCTTCCCTTCGCTGTCTTTAAGCTTTTCAACAAGTTTCATGCCCTCGGCCAGGGCTTTTTTGGCTTCGTCGACCAAACCGTCATCAATGAAAAGTTTGGTCATGTTGCTTAGCGTCAGAGCTTTCAGCGGTTCGTCCGGATAGTTTTTTAAAATGGCTTTCAGATTTAGAAGGGCTTTGTCTTTTTGATTCAGTTCGGCGTAAATGTAGGCCATTTCCAGATACCAGCGGTTGACTTCGTCAACATTGTCCAAATCCAGGTAATTTCGCTTTAAAAACGCATAACGATAAGCGCTTTTGAAATTTCTTTTTTGGATGTAAATGAATATGATCCGTTCCAAAAAGGATATGTAAACCTTTTGAAAAACCACGCTGTCAATGTAGTTGACCGATTTTAGGGCGATGGCCAGGGCGTCATCAAAAAGCCGTTCATTTATGTAGATGTCGATGATCAAAATGTCACAGAGAAAAGCGTATTCTCGGTTCATCTCCATCGTACATTGCTTCTTTAAATCAACGATCTTGGAAAAATCTTGTAGCGTTAATTCCTGAGCCGTCAATTCTTTGTACTTATCTCTGATTTCCATAAATTAAGCCTTTCTGACTATTTCTACCCCCATTATATCATGAATTCGCCGGAAAGTTAACAATAAAAAAGCCAAAGAAAAAAACGGTCCAATATAGTGTACCCTATGTCAAGGACATTTAATAAAAAAGCCCATCAAGAAATAATT
>CAYQUB010000190.1:0-2571 GCA_964420625.1 uncultured Bacteroidales bacterium
TTGTGTTGGGTGTGTTTGGTGTGGTTGTTAAAACCAGCATGATCCGGTCGGCGCTGACGGCGGCCCGGGAAATGGAGATGGCCGCCATTGACAGCATCATCAGCGACATGATGATCTGTTGCAAATAGGAGATGTAAGCCGAGATCGTTCCGACCATGGCGATCCGGGCTTCCCCGGAATAGACCGAAACCAGATAACTGGCGGTCAAAAGCACGGCCCCGATGGCCAGGTTGCTGATCAAAATGATGATCGGGTCCATCAGAGCCATTTTTTTGTTCGCGGTGATCACGACATTCGCATACTCGTCATTGACGATTTTAAACCGGTTCCGGTCGGCTTTTTCGCTTCCGAATACTTTTATTTCGCGGGCGCCGCTGATGCTTTCGATCAGCTTCTCGTTCAGATCGTCGTTCTTTTCCTGAAGTTTGACGAAGATGCGGGCGGCCCGGGAAATGATGACGGAGATCGAAACTCCCAGGATGATTACCGCGATCAGAATGATAAAAAACAGATCCGCGTTGGTGATGTAGGCCATGACCAGCGCCCCGATGAGCGTCAGCGGATTGCGCAGGATGGCCCGGAAACTCATCATCAGCAGCTGTTGGATCTGGCCGGTGTCGTTGGCGATGACGGTCATGAGCCCCCCGGAAGTGATTTTGTCTACATTCGAAAAGGACAGATCCTGAACTTTCCGAAACAGTTCGCTCCGGAGGTCCGCGGTTATCTTGGTGCTCAGGTACTGAGCAAAGAGATTATTGAGGATGGTGGTGATCACCGCCCCGATGGCGATGCCAACGACCAAAAGCCCGGTTTGATAAACATAGGAAAGATCATTCCGGCCGCTGTTGATTTCCGTGAAAATCCCCTTGGTTATCATCGGAATCGCCAGAGCGATGACGACGTCCCCGATCATGAAGAGAATGGCAAGGATGGCATAAACCAGATATTTTCGCTGAAAGGCGCGTTTATATAACGTTAGCAGTGATTTCATTTTTTCTCCTTGGAAGACCGCATGTCTGGTACATCAAATCCAGATATCGGTCATATTCGCTTTTGGCTTTGGCTTGGTCCAACGGATTGGCCAGATAACCAAACAGGCAGAGGAAAGTCAGCTTTTCCGTCAGCCCGATCATTTCATTCGGTTTTTCGTTTTTGATCTGTTTGGCCATGATGGCCCGGGCTTCCGGATCGATTTTGGTGCTGAACCAAGGCGGCATCGCCGCTCCGGGATTCAGAAGCATGAACGCCAGAATGTTCGGTATGAAAAAATCCCGGTTCCGGGAATGGATTCTTTCCAAAGTATCGGCGAATTTCGCTTTCAGCGACGAGAGAAGGTCATAGGCATGGCGCTCCAAATAAACCGACAAAGATTTTGCTTCCTTCCCGTACAAATGAAACAGCAGGATCGAAAACAGCTGCGCGGGATCATCAAAATACTGATAGAAACTCCCCCGCGGTATTTTCGCCTCGCGGACGATGTTCGAAATCTGGGCCTGTGAAAAAGGAACCCGGGAAAACTCGTTTTGGGCGGCTTCCAGAATCCGTTCCTGTTTTTCTTTGGAAAGGTTTTTAAAAGTCATGAACCCCATGTTTTCATCTCCTTTGGGGTATTTTATCACAAAAGTGACACCGTGTCAAAGCAAAAACAAAAAAACCGTCGGTTTTCACAAAACGGTTTTCATTCGGTTGGTATTTTTATTTTCTTGATCAGGATCTCGCCAAGGATCACCAAAACGATCAGCAAGATGGCCCAGGCAAAAACGTTGGCCGTGTCCAGGCTGATGATCCCCTGAACCATGGCGTAACCGATGGTATCTTTCGGCTGGGCGATGTATTCGGCCATGACCATGACTTTCAGCCCCAATCCGAGCGATTGCACCAAAGCGGCCAGGGCGTGCGAGAAAGACAGCGGCAGATAGACTTTCCGGATCCCGTAGAAATTGTTGCCTCCGACCATCCGGATCTCGTCTTTGATGTTGGGGTCGATCACCCGAAAACTGAGCAAAAACATTTCGTAAAGGATCGGGAAGACCACGAATCCGGTCACGAACAGCGGGCTTAAGGCGTTTCCGAACATCAAAAGCAGGATGACGATCACCGCCACGACCGGCAGCGTCCGCAAAGTCACGAACATTGGCTTGAGGACATATTCGGCCGGTTTGAACAAAAACGACAGCATCGCCAAAACAAAGGCCAACCCAAAGCAAATCGCGATCACCAAAAGCAATTTGGAAACGGTATTAAGAATGATCAGATAAGTGCCGGCTTCCGAAAGCGTCTTGATCAGTTCGGAAAAGACGGCGCTGACGCTCGGGATGACCAGCGAATTATCAACCGCGGACGCCGCAATGACCCACGCCAGCAGAAGCGCCAGCAACCCGAGAAACAAGTAAACGGCATGGCTTTGGCTTTTTTTCATCGGTAGAATCCTTCCTCCGGAACCGATCCTCCCAGGATCCCGGAATTATGTGAGTTCAACAAAGCGTAATAATCGGCCAGGAAGCTTTCATCGCCTTGAGTGGTCACATACTCGATGTTGCTTCGGGGAATGGCTCTGGCGATGGTTTCCGC
>CAYQUB010000191.1:0-2546 GCA_964420625.1 uncultured Bacteroidales bacterium
GCCCAAATGAGGATCACAATGAAATCCACGGTCCGGTATACCATTTTTGTTTCATTCAAAAGCCAATCATCGGCGGAAAAAACATAGTACATTTTCCCGCTGTAACGTTGAATCAGATCTTTTTGCAGATCGCCGTTGGAACTTCTGATGAACACGGTGTTCGTCAGATCCGAGTCCATATACTTATCGCTGTAAGAAATGTTGGAAAGGTAGATCCCTTCATAGGAATTTTCGAAAAATCCCGCGATGATGAATTTTTCCGATGGGATGTTTTGGCTGAGGCGAAAAGTCACTTCATCTCCGACTCTCAGCGGACTGGTTTTTTCATACTGATACGGAAGCGCAACGTATAAAATGGTGGGGTCCGCTAATTTGGCGAGTATCTCCGCGGAAAGAGAAAAAGTGAACAGTTCGGAGATGTTTTCCGGCCGAACCGACAGAAAAAACTGCACCCGCCGCGTTGTGTCTTCGTCAACTTGGAGGGTTCCGTCACGGAACATGGCCCCCTTGACGGCCGAATCGATCTGGTTGTTGGTTTCGATTTCCGTAACCAGATCATCGTTGAAATTATAAATGTTCGTGACCGCATAATCAATGCGGATCTCATCAAAAGCATTAAGGATCTCGGTTTTCATGACCCCGGAAACGGTCATCGAAATGGCAATTATGACCAGCGACACAAAGATTACTTTCACCGAATTGTGAAGGATCTTGTTGTCTCGCAAATGCTTGCTACTGTAAAGAGAAAAGAAAGAATTCTTTCTTTTGAAAACGATCGGAAAGATCTTTAAGATCACCGTTAAAAAGCTGAAAGTGAAAACAATGACGGTGACAACGGTGATCATTCCTTGAAACTTGGGAAAAGGATCAATGATCCAGTTTACCAGAAGCACCGCTCCCGCCGCGATGGCGGCGTAAAGGACGGATTTTTGTTTTTCGAACCGGGCATCATTGCTCAGAGACATTTCGCTTTGTTTTTTGTAATGCGCATAGCGTCCGATCGTCCCCAGGACATTGACGGCCAAAAAGAAAGCGACGGCCAAAAGCAGATACCAAGGGTTGAACCCAACCCAAGTGTTCACTCCGTAAGCTTGGGCCCCGGCGTTCAGGATCACCCGACTGAGAATCAATCCCATAGGAACCGAAATTAGCAAATATATGAGGAACTGAATCATCCAAATTTGATAAGCAAAACCGTCATTCCCACCCAGGATCCGGATGACTCCGATCTGTTGCGAGAAATCCCGGAAAAGCAAAGGATAGATCGACCTAACGACCATGATCACCGCGAGAAAGGCCAAAACCCCGATCCCCAACAAAACCGAAGCATTGTAATCGGCGCGGGTCTTCGCTTGTTCATGATCCACCGTCTCTTTGACCAGGAAATCCGCGTAAGCGGCATCCCCAAGCAAGAAATCCCGAACGGTTTGAATGGAATATTCATCCTTAACGTCCAGATAGATCATGTTTCCGAGATCAGGGGCCGAAAACCAAAAGGTTTTGGTCAAAAGCTCTTCTTTCGGAACAAAGACGGAGTTTTCCGAAAACAACCCTTGGTCCGGAAGGATTTCGCGAATCACGTAATTGATTTTCTGATTTCCGATCAGCATTGACATTGCGTCGTCTTTTTTCAGTTGAAAACGATCGGCCAAAAATTCGGTAATGAACATCTCGCCATCGTTGATGGAATCAAGATCAAAATCCATCACCCGTTCGAATTCTCCCAAACTCGAAGAATAAACCTGAGCATAAAAACTATCGTCTTCGCTCTCCATCAGCGAATACAAATTGAAGTAAGTCGCCGTATAATTGAAATATTCCGAATAATCATCATTTATGGTGCTGACGTTCACGATTCGGGATTTGGAGTAGTTGTCATAAGAAACGGTCAGATCGACGGTTTGATAAACTTCTTGGTACTCCATGGAAAAGATGCGAACCAAATTGTCATGGATGTTAAAAATAACGACGGACAGGATCATCAAAACCATCAGCGTCAGCAGGACGACGGCCGACCTGCCCCGACTTTTGACGATGTTGCGATAAGCGACCCGAAGTTTAAACAGGGAATTTTTCATCGCAGATTATCTTCCCGTCCGTAAGTTTCACGTGGCGGGTGCAATATTTCAGGTTGTCCTCGCTGTGAGTGACCAAAACAATCGTCTTGTTCTGGTCAAGATTTAGCATCTTCAAAATACCCATGATCTCTTGGCCGTTTTTTTGATCCAGGTTTCCGGTCGGTTCATCAGCGAAGATGATCTCCGGATCATTGATCAAACTTCGGGCGATGGCAATTCTTTGTTGCATTCCTCCCGAAAGTTCATTCGGGAAATACTCCTTGAATTCCTTCATCCCCACCAACCCGAGGATCCGGTCAATTTCTTGGTCATCGTTTTTTCCGGCGATGATCTGGGCAAGTTTAACATTTTCGTAAGCGTTAAGGTTCGGGATTAGGTTATAAAACTGAAAGACGAACCCGATCTTCGTTTTCCGGAGGGCGGCCATCTGCTTGGTGGATCTGCCCTGTTTGGTGAGTTCCGCCACTT
>CAYQUB010000192.1:0-2534 GCA_964420625.1 uncultured Bacteroidales bacterium
CGCAGATGATATCGACTTTCTTGTTGATTATTTACCATCATTAAAGAAATCAAAGTCCAGTAATCATCAAATAATAAATCGAGAAAGAACCGGGATTGTTTGTCCATTCTGTAAATCTATAAGATGTGTTAAAAATGGAAAGACTAAATACAATAGACAAAAGTATTATTGCAAAGAATGCAAGAAAAGTTTTTCTGATACTAGTAATTCTATCGTTTTCAAATCAAAGTACACCTATGATCAATGGATTAAATTTATTGATTGTGAACTTCATAATTACTCTTTAGTTGAAGAATCAAATAAAGTCAGAATATCTGAATCAACTGCGTTTTTATGGAAACATAAGTTATATGAATCAGTGGCAAACGTCAAAAAAGGGATTGTATTAAGCGGTAAAATTGAAATTGATGGAAAATATTATTCTATCAATCTGAAAGGAACAAAACCTGAGAAGATGCCTAGAATGTCAAAAAAGCGTTCTAGTAGTGCTTTTCGAGGTATAAGTCACCATAAGATATGTGTTTTATCAGCTGTTGACGAGAACGACAACATGTTTTTTGAAATAGTTGGATTGGGTCCTGAATCAAATGAGATGATGAAAGAAGTCGAAAGTAAAATTACTAATTGCACTGTGTTAGTAAGCGATGGCAAATTTGCATATCAAACATATTGTAAAGAGCATAAATGTATAAACGAAATGGTTAAGTCGGGAACATATTCCAATGAAAATAAATACAATCTAGCTACTATAAATGGATTGCATAGTGAGTTAGAAAATGATTTTAAATGCAGACGTGGTATATCAACCAAGCATTTACAAGGATATCCTGATATGTTTTTATTTAAGAAAATATTACGATATACAACAGATATTGGATTAAGAGATGTAAAAGTCAACTAGAATGTGTTGAAATATGGCGAATACAATTTTGGCATATTAAAGAAATAGCCATCAGTACTTGTCGCGAGTAGAACAAAAATCATCAATTTCTCAAAGGAATTTATGTCCAGGGAGGATCATCCTCTCCCCCATCATTTTAAACCCGGAAAAGATTTTTGTAAAGGAAGAGATTTTGGATGCTGATTCCAAACAAAATGGTGAAATATGAAAAGCATGAAACAATGGGATTTTTCGAAAATACCGGCGGAGATCCGTTCTTTGGTCGAAAATTTGCCATATCGGGTGGATCAAGTCGGATGCACCCCCTCGAAAGTCATTTTTTATGCCAATAATCTGGTCCTGAAGGTCGACGCGGTCAACGAAGAATCCAATACCGAAATCATGATGATGAAGTGGCTATTCGGAAAACTCCCGGTTCCCAAAGTGATTGCTTCTTCCCAAGCCGACGGATACAATTACCTGCTGACGGAAAAACTGGAAGGAAAAATGGCCATTGATGAATTCTATTTAAACCGTCCCGAGGAATTGGTTCGGTTGCTGGCCCAAGGGCTTAAGCGGCTTTGGAAAGTCAACACCGCCGATTGCCCTTACAAAAATGACATTGCGAACAAATTGCGATTGGCCAAGATCCTCATTCAAACCGGCCAAGTTGACGTTGATGACGCCGAACCGGGAACTTTCGGAATTTGGGGATTTTCCGACCCGCAAGCCCTTTATGAATATCTGGATTCCAACCGTCCGGCCGAAGAACTGGTTTTTTCTCATGGCGATTATTGCCTTCCGAATGTTTTCTTTTCCAGAAATGAGATCAGCGGATTTTTGGATTTGGGAAGAAGCGGGATCGCAGACAAATGGCAGGACATTGCTTTGTGTGTTCGCTCGCTGAAATACAATTTAAAAACGGATGTTTATCGGGAACTATTCTTCCAAGAACTGGGGATTGCCCCGGATGAGGAAAAGATCCGGTATTTTATTCTATTGGATGAATTGTTCTAACAAACCTTTGGTTTACGCTTGAAAACATTCCATATTGCTTACATCAATTTTTTGTGTATAATGAAGGCTGAAGATTAAGCGAGGGAAAAGATGGATAAAATGGAAACAGACAAACAAGCCAAGCGCCGAAAAGCCCTTCGGACTCTGTCGTGGTTCGTCGTGGCTTTGCAAGTGACGGCGATATCCTGGCTGCTAATTTCACTGGGAGTCGATAAATTCACGTCCATGGTTTGGGCAGTTTTGTTTTCCGGTTTTACGATCATCGGAATGCTGCTTATAATGAAAGGATCAGAGAATTTATAAAATTTACATGGTTGGATGTAATTCATCCGACTTTTTTGTCTTTTCGATTGTATGTGATCAAGAATATCAAACACTATAGACCCTCAAAAAACTTTTGCTTTTAAAAGCGAAAAATGTGATGATTTGGTATTTTTTTGTATTCACATCCTCTACATTTAGCCACAAATAACAAAAATAGTATGGTGTTTTCTGGAACAAGGGAAAAAAGTTCTTTACAAAAAAATCGTTTATAAGTATAATCGAATCGGGATGAAAGCGGATCATGCAACGAGGATAAGCAATAATGAAATTGATCCGTAAGTTTCAGCCCATCATGTGGGCTGATTTTTTTATC
>CAYQUB010000193.1:0-1123 GCA_964420625.1 uncultured Bacteroidales bacterium
CGGTCAAGAAGAACGGCACGTTCAAGGACATTGCCCATCCGGTCACTTCGGAAATGCGAAACGAAATCGTAACCGCCGTTTTGGAAGAGTTCCAAAAACAGTAGAAAGGAAAAACCATGAAAATATTCGGTATTGTGTTGGCGGCCGGAAAAGGCACCAGAATGCAGTCGGAAGAACCGAAATGCACCCATTACATCATTGACAAGACCCTGGTCGAATACGTGGTCGACAGTCTGACGGGAGCGCGAATACAGGATATCATTACCGTCGTAGGATATCGCAAAGAAATCATTGAGAATATTTTGGCCGGCCGTAGCCGTTTCGCTTATCAGGAAAAACAACTGGGGACCGCCCATGCGGTGCTTTCCGCGGAACCGTATCTTAAAAACGAGGAAGGACTGACGCTCATCGCCCTCGGGGACATGCCCTTGATCTCCAAAGACACATATTCGTCTTTGATCGGAGCGCACATGCAAAGCGGAGCGGATCTGACGGTGCTCACCACCGAACATCCCAATCCGTACGGATACGGGCGCATCATTCGCGATGAAGACGATGAGATCACCGAGATCGTTGAAGAGAAAGACTGCGATGAGATCCAGAAAAACATCGTGGAGATCAACTCTTCCATTTATGTGGCTGACAACCAAAAACTTTTCAAGTATTTGCATAAAATCAAAAACAATAACCGCCAAGGCGAGTATTATCTGACCGACATCGTTAAGGTTTTCCGCGAGAACGGGCTCATCGTCCGGGCTCACAAAATAACCAACTACCAGGAATTGAGCGGAGTCAATGACAAAGTTCAGCTGATGAAGATGGAAAACGATTTGATCGAGAAGATCAACCGCCGCCATCTTTTGAACGGCGTCACCATCCATTCGCCCCAGACCGTCATCATCGGAGTCGACGTCAAATGCCGTCCGGGTTCGGTGATCATGCCGGGGTCGATGATCCTTCTGAATTCGATCATCGAGAAAAATGCCATCATCGGTCCGTACTCCGAAATAAAGAATTCAATAATTGACGAAGGCGCCGTCGTCAAGTTCTCCCGGGTCAAGGATTCGCATGTGAAAGTGAATTCGAAACTCGGGCCTTACATGAACATGAACAAAAACGAGAT
>CAYQUB010000193.1:1133-2508 GCA_964420625.1 uncultured Bacteroidales bacterium
AAGCTACAGTTTTGCCAACGGCAAAAAGGAATAATAATCCGTTTTCATCGTTTAAAGATTGAAAACGACCAGTTTAAGTTGTATAATGAGCGGTAATCAATAGGAGGATTAAATGGCGGAAATTCATGGGATAAAGGTGAAGTTGTTCACGCTGAACTCTAACCCGGAACTCGCAAGGGAGATATCGGAGTATACGAAAATCCCCTTAGCCGAGTGCACGTTAAGCCGATTTGCGGACGGAGAAGTCAACATCAACATCGCGGAAACCGTTCGCGGCCACAGCGTTTTTGTAGTACAGCCGACTTCGGAACCGGTGAACGAAAACTACATGGAATTATTGATCATGATTGATGCTCTGAAACGGGCCTCAGCCAAATCGATCAACGTAATCATGCCCTATTACGGGTATTCGAGACAGGACCGAAAAGCCATGCCCAGACAGCCGATTTCGGCGAAGCTCGTGGCGGATCTGCTAACGGTGGCGGGAGCCACCCGGGTATTGAGCATGGACTTGCACGCGGGACAGATCCAGGGATTCTTTAACATCCCGATCGACAATTTCGAAGCCGCCCCGATCATGGTGCGCTACATCAAAGAGAAAAACATCGAAGACATCGTCGTTGTTTCCCCGGATCACGGCGGAACGACCAGAGCCCGCAAATTCGCTCTTAATTTCAATGCTCCGATCGCCATCATCGACAAGCGCCGTCCGAAACCGAACGTCGCGGAAGTCATGAACATCATCGGCGAAGTCGACGGGAAGAACTGCATCATCGTCGATGACATCGTTGATACCGCCGGGACCATCATCATCGCCGCCAATGCGCTGAAAGCCGCCGGGGCCAAAGATGTTTACGTGGTCTGCACCCATCCGCTTTTGTCCGGCGATGCGGCCGACCGCATCCAAAAGTCGGAAATAACCGAATTGATCACCACCAACTCGATTAGGCTTCCCGAAGGCAAACGGGTCCCGAAAATCTGCCAACTGTCGATCGCCAAGATCATCGGCCAGGGAATTCTCAACATCATCGAAGACAAACCGATCAGCGATCTGTTTGAATATAATCCTCTTAACAAGTTTTGACGAATTGGCATAAAAACTCAAGCGGAAGATTGTCTTCCGCTTTTTTCTTGGGTTTCGCGCGGTTTCGGAAACATTCGTCAAAGTAAATAAAAACGTTTGACACAAAAATCGTTTTGTAGTATAATATTCAAGGCCGGCGACATTGAATGGCTTTTTGGATTAAAAGAAATAAAGTTGTTGACATTCCGAGGCGTATTATTGTATAATAACCTCACGCTTTGGAAATAAGCCGTTAAAAATAAGGTCTTTGAAAACTAAATAGAACAGGTGGAGCAGGAAAGAACTTATATG
>CAYQUB010000194.1:0-472 GCA_964420625.1 uncultured Bacteroidales bacterium
AAGCAAGTAAAATCCGTTTTTTTTCGACTTTTTCGAATTTTTCAGGGTTTTTAACTCGCAAACATCGCTATTTTTGTGTCATTTTTCGCATTTTCCGTTTTTTTCTACAATAGAAATGGTCATTATCCTGTTCTTTTCTTGTACCATCTCGGGTAAACTCTTTTAAAACCATCATAGTCTTTCAGCGCATCATTGCATCTTTTGGCCATCCCCTCCATTTCATCCTTACCAAATTTTTCCGCCCATTTTATCGAATAAAGCGATGCGTGAGCTACATAAACAGCTTGGGTTTCCCAGAACTCCAATGGCGGTTCGCCATTGAAATAGCCGTGGATCTGACCTTTGCAGAAAGGAATGCTTTTCTCAATTCCAAAGCTTTGCATTTTGTAGAACTCTTCATACGGGTCGCCGCATTTCCATCTATTAAAGTCAATTATTCCGATTTGTCCATTTGGGGAATAAATCATATTCC
>CAYQUB010000194.1:482-2502 GCA_964420625.1 uncultured Bacteroidales bacterium
CGAAATGGAAATCCCCATGTTTGTAAACCGGAGGAAGCAAACAGATCTTGTGAATATTCTTTTTGATGAAATCGATGATGGGCTGATCATCCGGGATCCGAACCGTTGAATTCTCATAAGCTTCCAGTTGTTTCAGCTTCTTTTCGACCTCATTGGTCTTGGGAAGATCTTCTTCCTCGACCGGGATCGAGTGGATGGCTTTTAGGATCATTCCAGCTTCCACGCCCAAAAGATATTGTTGGTTCGGTGACATGGAATCGATGACATCTTCCAGCCTGGTTCCTTCAACCCAACTAAGCAGCATATAAACGCTATGATTGTCATTGCATTTTCCAAACCCAATGGCTTTGGACATAATAAAAAACAATTGATTGAATTTCTTGATGATCTCGAATTCCTTCTTCTTTTGGTCAAACAAAGAAACCGGAGAGATCCTAAGCAAGTATTTGTCTTGGTTAATGTCTTCAACATAATACTTGGTGTCAATCGACCACCCATAATCAATGGGGTCAATTTTTGTCCAACTTTTTGAATTGGCGATTCCTTTGAATAGATCATTTAAAAGGGTGATGTTCTTCATGAGTTCCTCCGGATTCTTTCTTAATGGTTTGATTTAAATAATACCTCCAGAAATGAAATGGTACAAGCGAAATTTACAGATTTTTCCGCATTTACCAGGCAATAAAATCCATGTGTGTTCAGATTATTCCTTGGTTTCTTAACACGGAAAATGCGTCAACCAATTTTTTATAGTTTCCGCTTGCTGATTGTTCACTTCGAAGGCGTCGGTTGACATTCTTTAAGAATGGCTCCCCAAAAAAATCCACGGATGGGGAGCAAAGTTGCTGGAAATTTTGGATCCCGAAAACCCGTAAGACCGAAGCAACATAAAGAACGTCAATCGCGGCCGAAACGGCGTCAATGCTCGTGAATTTCTGACCCAAAACGTACGACCTAAACCCGCGGATGCCTTGTTTCAGCTCCGGATAATTTTGTGATTCATACCCGCCTTCGGAAATAATCGACAGACAAGCCAAGATGGAGTCTTCAAGAGTTTTTTGGAAATCAATTTCCAGTTCCCGATCCGAAATTTGTTTTAAAGCCATTCCCTGATAAACCTCCAAGGGAAGATCGTCCTGGCCAACAAGGCGGCTTAATTCCGCCACATCGTGCATCTGTTTAATAATTTCGATGCTTTTTCCTCGGCCATACAAAATGCCGATGGTTTTGGGGGCAAAAGCCGTCAGTTTGTCCATGAGCAATTCGGGAAGCGACGGAACCGTCACGGTCAGAACCGGTGGTTCAACAACGAGCATCCAATGGTTTATCTGAGTTTCATTTAGGTTTCGAAAAAGGGATTTTTCGAAAACCACATCCAAAAGCACGCTTTCGGTTTTTCCTGAAACTTGCGAATTATATTGGAATTTGAAATGTCTCTTAACCAGTTTTCCCGATGGTTTCCGGAAATTTTCTTCCATCGAACTAAAAATTTGTCGGTTGTTCTTAAGAAACTCCATGGCAAGATTAAAGGCGCCCTGATCTTCGCCGGTCTGAATATCGATGTCAACCGAAAATCTATTAAAATCCTTGATTAACAAAGACAAGCAGGTGCCGCCTTTAAAGATAAAATTCAATTTGGTTTGCTTCAATGATTCCAATAAGGCGAAAGCATAGATCATTCTTTCGATGATGGACGGATCGGCCGATTTTTCCCGGCTTATCCGAAAAATCCATTCGGATCCAAAACTATCTTTTTTTATCACGGCTTTTCCTCAAAGTTCAAGGCATCTCGAAGAAAATTACCGATCTTTTCCAAAATCCCGCGGTTTCGGGCATAATAAAGCAAGGTTGTGAAATCAAGGTTATATTTCGCATTCGCATTTACAAAAATATTGGAAATTTCCGAATAATCATACATCTCAAATAACCGTTTCTCCATAAAAACATCAACCAAAATTTTTTCGAGTTTAGGAGTGGTTACCCAAAAAAGCGTATTTTTGTCATGTTTCTGAATGGGGGC
>CAYQUB010000195.1:0-2449 GCA_964420625.1 uncultured Bacteroidales bacterium
GCCTTTCCATATTATACCATACGGAAGGTTATTATGCAAATGTTTTTGGCAGTTTTTCAGCCCCAAAAACCTCAAAAAACTAGGAATTATTTCTAAGTCAAGAGTCCTTTTCTTCGGGCTTTTTTGGCCGTCTTGGAAAGTATTTCTGATATTCTTCGCGCAGTTTTTCTTTGGAAACGTGGGTGTAGATCTGCGTTGTAGAAAGGTTGACATGGCCAAGCAATTCCTGGACGCTCCTTAAATCCGCTCCGTTGTCAAGCAAATGAGTGGCAAACGAATGTCTGAGCATGTGCGGCGAGATCTTCAGATTATCCGCGGCGCGCAAAGTCAGATCATTCAGAATGACCCGGACTCCTCTTGGGGTCAGCGGCCCGCCGTGGAAATTGACGAACAATATTTCGGTCGGTTGGTCTTTGGCTCTTTTCAATAATTCATTGCGGCCGTTTTGAAGGTAATCTATCAGGGTGCTCTTTACCTTGTCATGCATCGGAAGATACCGTTCTTTCGAACCTTTTCCCATGACGATCAGAGAACTATTGTGAAAATCAAGATCGGAAACTTTCAGGCTGCAAAATTCGCTGACCCGGATCCCGGTTCCGTAAAGCAACTCAAGCAAAGCATAATTGCGTTTTCCGACCGCCGTTCTCGTATCGATCGAATCAAACAATTGCTCCAGTTCCTGAAAATAGATTTGTTTCGGAAGGATTTTGTCCAGTTTCGGAGCCGAAGTTTCGCTGAAAGCATTGGAATCCACGATCCCTTCCTTCATCAAAAATTTATAGAAATTTCGAAGGCTGGACATTTTCCGAGCCACGCTTCTCGGCCGGTAACCTTTAGAATTAAGATGGGACAAAAAATACCGGGTCGTATTCGGTTTGATTTTGGCGACCGGACCCAAATCGTTCGTGGCAAGAAAATCCCGAAATTCCTGGATGTCTGAAAGGTAACTTTGAACCGTATAAGCGGAATAAGAACGTTCGTTTTGCAAATAATTGGTGTAGGAAATCACCATCTGAATATCATCCATTGATCTCACCTCGCAAATTTTCCAGGCATTCCAGGCTCCGTTTGGCGTAGGCGGTCTTCCGGTCGCGTTTGTGCTTTTGTTCATCCAGCGGTTCAAACAGACCATGAATGACGTTCATCGGCACAAATTGGCGGTTCGGAGTGCTTATGTAATTGGCCAAAGCCCCCAATCCTGTCATTCTGGTGAAATCCAAAAGCGGTTTTTCTTCCAGGAATCTCGCCATGTTGATGGCGGCGACCATTCCCGAAGAGGCGCTTTCCAAATACCCTTCCACGCCGGTTATCTGCCCCGCGAAGAACAAATCGGGGCGTTTCTTGGTTTGATAGAAATGGTTTAGTACCATCGGAGAATTAATGTAAGTATTTCGGTGCATGACGCCATAACGAGCGATCTCGCAGTTTTCCAATCCGGAAATAAGCTGTAACACCCGCTTCTGCTCCCCAAATTTCAAATGCGTTTGAAAACCAACCAGATTATACATCGTTTTGGCAGCGTCATCTTGCCGAAGCTGAACCACCGCATAAGGTGATTCTCCGGTCAGCGGATTTCTCAATCCCACCGGCTTCATCGGTCCGAATAACAAAGTTTCCCGTCCCCGGGCCGCCATGTCTTCCACCGCCATGCAGCCTTCAAAGACTTTCATTTCAAATTCGTGGGAAACCACTCGCTCCGCAGTAGTCAAAGCTTCATAAAAAACGTCGAATTCCGCTTTCGTCATCGGACAGTTATAATAGGAAGGTTCGCCTTTGTCATAGCGTGATTTAAGATAGACTTTGCTTTTATCTATGGAATTTTCATAGACGATCGGCGCAATGGCATCAAAGAAATACAAATAATCGGAAGCGGTGAATTCTCTGATGGCTTCACCTAAAGCCGGGCTGCAAAGCGGACCCGCTGCGATGATGGTTGGACCGTCTGGTATTTTAGTAATTTCCTCATTGATGAAGTTGACAAGTGGTTGGCCTTTTAGGTAATTAGTTATGTAGTCCGAAAAAAGGGTGCGGTCAACCGCCAAAGCCCCGCCGGCTTCGACTTTCGAAGCATCCGCGGCTCTCATGACTAACGAATCTAATCTTCGCATCTCTTCTTTCAAAAGCCCAATGGCATTTTCGATGTTGGCGGCTCTTAATGAATTCGAGCAAATGAGTTCACCGAATTTATCGGTCTTGTGCGCTTCCGTCATTTTGTTTGGGCGCATCTCAATGAGATTGACCTTGATCCCTCTTTTTATTAATTGATAGGCGGCTTCGCTTCCAGCAAGACCGGCGCCGACGACGTTGACTGTCTTCATATTTTCACCATTTGTTTCTGTATTAATTCGTATATAATCTAGTCATGAGATTTCATGACTAGATTTTTCTAATTCTATGGTATACTTTTGTTGAAGTTTTATCAGCTTCAGAAATCTCTGTAATAACTATG
>CAYQUB010000196.1:0-2440 GCA_964420625.1 uncultured Bacteroidales bacterium
ATTTTGAAGAGTTATTTGGTCGACTTCCGAAACAGCCGACCGATGAAACATCGGGTGACTGGCAGCAGCCGTCGCCAAAATTACCGTTTTGCACCAACTTCAAGAATGACAAACACGTTTTTTGCTCCGGGAAAGAGCAAATTTGAAGAGATCATCGCCAACACGAAATTCGGACTGTTCGCGAAAGTAATGGGCTGCGGAAGCGTTAATCCGTCCACCGGAGAATTTAATTTCGCGGTCAATGAAGGATACATGATCGAAGACGGGAAGATCACCAAACCGGTCCGGGGGGCGACTCTGGTCGGAAGCGGGGCCCAAGTCTTGCAAAACATTGACATGATCGCGGACAATCTGAGTTTTGGGCATGGCATGTGCGGTTCCGTCAGCGGATCGATTCCGACCGATGTTGGACAGCCGACCATCCGCGTTCAGAATCTGACCGTCGGCGGACGAGGTGAAAAATAATGGATTACCAAAAACTGATCGAACAATCTAAGTTAGCGGGTTTTTCCGATTTGGAAATCTACGCGGCTCGTTTCGTCGGCACTTCCATCTCCGTTTTCAACGGCGAAGTTGACAAAAACCAAGTTTCTGACACGAAATCGATTTCGATTCGGGGAATTTACAACGGAAAGATGTCTTATCTGTCCGTCGAAAATGACCGGGAAGATTTCGATTACATTCTAAAAACCTTGAAAGACAATGCTTTATCTTTAACCACCGCCGAAGAGTTTGCCATTTTCCCGGGAAGCAAAAACTACCCGGTGATCAAAAAAACTCCGGGGGGATTTTCCGAAGTTCCGATGGAACAGAAAGTCGCCATGGCCAAAAACCTGGAAAAAGAATTGCGAGCGATCGACCCGCGGATCGTTTTTGTCCCGTACTGCCATTATCACGAAGGCTGGGATGCGGTGGAGATCGTCAATTCGCTTGGGCTGAACGTCAAAAAAACCAATGAATATGGTTATCTGATGGTTCAAGCCATCGCGAAAGAAAACGAAGATACCCAATCGGGTTTTGAGATCCAGATCGCTTTGAAATACGACGAACTTGATGCGAAAGCGGCCGCTTCAAAAGCCGCGGAAAAAGTTTTAGCCAAGCTGAATGCGGGTTCGGTGGGATCAAAGGTTTATCCGGTCATTTTTGACCGCGAACCGATGGCCGATCTGCTTGAAGTCTTCTCGTCTTTCTTTTCCGGCGAAGCCGCCGTCAAGAAACTGACCCCGCTTTTAGGAAAAGAAGGCCAGAAAATCGTCAGTTCCAAAATTTCGATCATCGATGATCCTTTGTATGAAGGGTCGATCAGCACGCAGCCGTTCGATGACGAAGGCGTGGCTTGTTATCAAAAAGCCGTCATCAAAGACGGAGTCTTTCAAACCATGCTGCACAATCTGAAAACCGCCAAACATTTCCAGACCACAACGACCGGAAACGGCTTCAAACCGTCCGTGTCGGCTTCGGTCGGTGTCAGCGGCGTCAATCTGTACATCGCTCCCGGGAGTAAAACCCGCGACGATTTGATATCGGAAACCAAAGAAGGTTTACTGATCACCGAAGTGGCCGGGCTGCACGCCGGGGCCAACGACATCACCGGGGATTTCAGCGCCCAATCATCGGGCTTTCTGATCCTTGGCGGGAAAATATCCCGTCCGGTCAATCTGATCGTTGTTTCCGGAAATTTCATAAAGATGATGAACGATGTTGACACCGTCGGAAACGACTTAAAAATATTTCACACCGGCATTGGTGCCCCTTCAATCAAAATTACTGGTCTGCCAGTGTCTGGGAAATAATTATCAAATATCTCTCTCAGAGAGATATTTTTTTAGAAAGGATTTATGAACAAATTTAATGAACTAAACGTCGATGAGTTGATCAAGAAAGCCATCGAGAAAAAGAACTTTTCGGAAATGACCGAGGTCCAGGAGCAAGTCATTCCCTTGGCCCTTGATGGACATGACATCATCGCGCAAGCTCCGACCGGGACGGGAAAGACCATTTCCTATGCCATTCCGATTTTGGAAAGAATCGATCCGGAATCAGCCAATGTCCAGGCCATCGTTCTGGCTCCGACCAGAGAACTGGCGGTCCAAATCACCGAGGACATCCGGGAAGTGGCATTCTTCCAAAAGAACATCAAAATCGTCGCCGTCTATGGCGGGGAATACATCGAAAAACAAATCACGTCCCTGCGAGGCCATCCGCAGATCGTGGTGGCGACTCCGGGCCGCTTGCTTGACCACATCCGCCGCCGCACCATCAAACTGAAAGACGTCACTACGTTTGTTTTGGACGAGGTCGACGAAATGCTTGATCTTGGGTTCCGGGAAGACGTTGATACCATCCTTCAGGAGATCGAAGGCGAACACCAAACCATGCTCTTTTCCGCGACCATTTCCAAAGGCATTCAGGAACTGGCCAAGAAATATTTGAAAGATCC
>CAYQUB010000197.1:0-2434 GCA_964420625.1 uncultured Bacteroidales bacterium
GTGTTGGGTGTGTTTGGGGGGTTGTTGGGAGTTGTGATCGATTTTCCCTTCTTTTATGATGGACAATCGATCACAACTCGCATCAACCTCCTGAAATATATGCGTCGAAAGAAGAATCGTTTTCCCTCTGGTTTTCTCGGACTTTATCAATTCTATAAACTTGTTCTGCATTATGGGATCCAGCCCGCTGGTGGGTTCATCAAGAATTAAAATGTTTGGGTCGGACATAAAGGCGGATATGATGGCCAATTTCCTCTTATCGCCAATTGACATTTTCCTCATATTCTGATCGGGCTCAAACTCAAACAGATCAAGAAGATAATTTATTCTCGATTCGTCGGCATGTTTCATTTTTTTCATCATTTCTATAAACTCGGATCCGCTTAATCCGTCCGGTAGGGCCACTTCCCCGGGAACATATCCAACATCTTTTAAAATATCCGAATAGTCCTCCCAACAATTCTTGTCATTAATTGTTGCCATGCCTTCATCGGGCCGAGAAAAGCCCATCAGCATCCTTAAAGTCGTCGTTTTGCCTGCTCCGTTCGGACCAAGAAAACCATATACTTCGCCTTTTTTCACCTCGAAGGATATGTTGAAAACGCCGCGATTAAATCCAAAATCTTTGGTAAGATTTTTCACTTCGATCATTTTGCAAATTCTCCCATTATAGTATTTTCATATGAAACTCATTTGTTGTCAGCAAAAACTTTCACTTGTATTCGTATAATAAAGTTATGGGGTTTGCTTCGTAACTTTTTTTATTGTTGCCGTCTTTATGATATACTTTTCTTGAGCAAGGGTATGTCAGCCTTGCAAATCCCGGGTTTTTACTGTTTAGACGTAGGCAGTAAAGACCGGTTGCGGGACTTTGCCTATATTTAGACGATGGATTTTATTCTTTCGATTTCGCGGTACAATGAGTCCCGCTTCCTTTTCAATCATCATTCGGCTTAATTAATTAAGACATTTGCGTTGCGCATTTGATTTTGCATCATCAACGAATATCGGTCATGATTGATTAACCGGAAGCTGCAGCCATTTTCGGATCCGTCAAAAAAGAAAGGAAGTTTGATTTTTCGGGTCTGATCCGGGCATCGTCATCGATGTTTCCAAAGGCGAAAGCCATTTCCAGGCTTTTCTTGATTTGAATGTTCCGTTTTGCAAAGTTCAGCGCCTCTTCCACACCGTTGATGGCTTTACCAAAGTGAAGAATGGCTTTGAGGCTTTGAAGAAAGTGACGAATAAGGAAGCCTTGGTTGTTTTTGAGTACACCGGAATATATCATAAAACCTTGGAAGCTTTCTTAAAAATGAATGCTATGGCTTACCAAATGGTTTCCCCGCTAAGATCTGCCAAGTCAAGGAACAACTTGATCCACGCCGTTAAAACGGACAAGCATGATCCCAGCGTTCTCGCTCACCTGTACTATACCCGTAAATCTGGGCGTGTTCTATCTTGAAACGCCATTATACGCTGATTTAAGAGCTTTAAATCGTCAGTATGAAACCAATAAGTATCATTTACAGAAGATCGAGGTTAATTTCAATGAGGTCTTGGATATCATTTATCCGAACATCAAATCGCAGTTTTCAAATCTGTTGGCGGCCAGCACCCGTTCTTTTTTAAAAAAATGCCCTCATCCCGCTTTTCTTATCCGTTCCTCTGGCGCTGAAATTGCGGCTTCGCTGAAAGAACGGACCAACCATTCTGACCGTTATTGCCTGGCCAAGGCCAATGAACTGCGCGCTTATGCCTTGACCTTGGTTCCCGGCATCGGCGGATTCAGTCGTCGTCTCGTTCCTCCTGGATCGGCTTGATCAGTTGGATCTTTACCTTTCACAGCAACAGCAGCTTGAACTGAGAATTATTGAAGCGGCCAAACAAACCGAATATTATCCGGTCCTGCTTAGTTTCCCCGGAATTGGTCCGAACCTGGCTTCCAGAATTATCGCTGAAACCGGGGACTTTAAGCGCTTCCGTAATCACCGTCAATTGACGGCGTACGCCGGAACCGATCCCATCGTCTGGCAGTCGGGAAAGATGTCGGGCGAACACCTGCACATCTCCAAAAGAGGAAACAAACGATTGCGAACCCTTCTTTTTCTGGCTGTTCGGTCCATGGTCCGGAAAAATGTGGCTGATAATTCCATAAGAAACTTCTATGAACAAAAGAAAGCGCAACCGAATGTTCCGCCGAAAGTTGCGCTTACCGCGTGTATCAACAAACTTTTAAGGATCATTCTCCCTTGGTGTAAAAACGGAGAATTGTTCTGGTACACACCAACAGTATAACACAATCGGAATTTAAAAAAAATATTTTCTTGCTTTTGTGCTCTTTTGAAGGGTACATCTTTTTGCGTACTTTTGTGACTCCTGAACAGTCTTTTTACTCAGAGAAATAAAATATGTGTTGACATAAGTTTAATTAATT
>CAYQUB010000198.1:0-2367 GCA_964420625.1 uncultured Bacteroidales bacterium
AGATGGTGGAAACCATTAAAACCCTCACGGCCGAAGAACGGGCTCAAAGAATCACGGAAGCGCATTACAATGTTTTCAATTTAAAATCCAATGACGTTTACATCGATCTTTTGACCGACAGCGGCACCAATGCCATGAGTTCCGACCAATGGGCTGGCATCATGAACGGCGATGAAGCGTACGCAGGAGCCAAAAGTTATCGACGGTTGCTTGCGGCGGGCGAAGACATTTTCGGATACAAATACATTCAGCCGGTTCATCAAGGGCGAGCCGCGGAAAAGGTTTTGTTTCCGCTTCTTCTTTCCAAAGGCAAATATGCCATTGCGAACATGTTTTTTGATACCACTCGCGCTCATGTAGAGATCGCGGGAGCTAGAGCGATCGACTGCATCGTTGAAGAAGCAAGGGACATTCAATTACGCCTTCCCTTCAAGGGCAACATGGATGTGAAGAAACTTGAGGAATTGATCAATCATTATGGGAAAGAGAACATTGGATTGATCGTCATGACCATTACCAACAATTCCGCTGGTGGTCAGCCGGTTTCCATGGAAAACTTAAGACTTACTTCCGGAATCTGCAAAAAATATCATTTGCCTTTGTGCATTGATGCGGCCCGATACGCCGAGAACGCTTATTTCATCAAGCAAAGAGAATTGGCTTATAAGAACAAATCGATCCAAGAGATCGTGAAAACCATGTTTTCCTTCGCGGACATGTTCACCATGAGCGCCAAAAAGGATGCCATCGTCAACATGGGCGGTTTGATCGGGGTAAAAGATAACAACGATTTGGTCGCCAAAGTCAAAGGAAACACCATTGCTTTTGAGGGTTTCATTTCTTACGGCGGATTGGCCGGCCGAGATTTGGAAGCCATTGCCATCGGTCTTTATGAAGGTTTGGATGAAGCTTTCTTGAAATATCGAATCGGTCAGGTCGAATATTTGGCTTCGCTTCTTGATGATGCAAAAATTGCTTACCAATCGCCGGTTGGCGGTCACGGGATTTTCATTGATGCGGCAGCGATGTTCCCAAACATTCCCTATTTCCAATTTCCGGCTCAAGCCCTGGCCATCGAATTGTATAAAGAAGCCGGGATCCGCGCTTGCGACATCGGTTCTTTCATGTTAGGAAACGATCCCGATACCAAAAAGCAACTGAAATCCGAATTTGAGTTTACCAGACTGGCCATCCCAAGGCGGGTCTACACCCAATCTCATTTGGATTTGGTCGCGGATGCTTTGATTAACATCAAAAAGCGCGCCAATGATATTAAAGGTTATGCCATTACTTGGGAACCCCCGGTGTTAAGACATTTCCAAGCCCATTTGCAGCCGATAAAATAAAAAGGGACTTTCGTCCCTTCAAGCCTTGACCAAGTCAGGGCTTTTTTTTCGGAAAAATAAAAAATCAGGGCTTCCCCTGATTTCTCTTTTTGAATGTTTATGCTTATTTATGTCTTGCTTGGTAGCATTCTTTGCAATAAACAGGTTTGTCACCGGTCGGTTTGAAAGGAACTGTGGTTTCTTTTCCGCAACTGGAGCATATAACGTTGTACATTTCTCTAGGTCCGTTTCCGCGGCTTTCACGAAGTTGTGCTTTTTTAGCAGCTCGGCATTCTGGGCATCTTTGTGGATCGTTTTCGAACTTCTTTTCTTTGTAGAATTCTTGTTCTTTTTCGGAGAAGATAAATTCTTTTCCGCAATCCTTACAAACTAATGTTCTGTCTGGCATGGTGTAATTTCTCGCTTTCTGATAGGATCTTTTTCAATAATTTTTGGTCCTTTTATGGGTCTAAAAATAACGAATTTGTCCCACGTGAATATTATATCACTGTTTTTTAATAAATACAATGAAAGAAATAAAATATTTTTATTACTTTTAAAAGAAATGTTTTCCCGGCTTTTTGTAGAGAATACCGGAAAAAATGCTTAATGAAGAAATGGCTCTAATTTCAGTTCTTTTGGGATTTTAACTCAAGCCATGCGACCGTCTCCACATCGCATATTTGCGGAAACATGTCTACGAGCGTGATTTCTTTGATATCGTAGTCGGAAACGAGAATTTCCAGATCCCGGGCCAAGGTGGCGACATCACAGGAAACATAAACGATTCTCTGGATCTTTCGGGCTTTTATGGCGGAAAGCAATTGCGGATCGCAGCCTTTTCGCGGCGGATCGATGACCATGGTATCAATATGGACGTCCTCCAGTTTCAGAATCTCTTCTTCCGCTTTTCCAACTATAAACTGGGAATTTTCAATCCCGTTGATCATGGCATTGCCTTTGGCGTCTTTGATGGCGTCTTCAACAACTTCAATGCCGATGACCTTTTTACAATGCCAGGCCAAGTATAAAGAAATAGTTC
>CAYQUB010000199.1:0-2342 GCA_964420625.1 uncultured Bacteroidales bacterium
CCATCCTTTGAATCAAGACGGCGGCTTCGTCGACTTCGTTCAGGGATTTATTGATTTCCTCAATATCGTTCATCAATTCGAGATCTTCAAGCCGATCCCGGTTATTTTTCAGAATAACGAAATCCTTGAGCGTCTCGATGATTTTATTAAGTTCCAAGAGAGAATGATACTTATTCATAAACAAACCTTTCATTTTTCGGGGTTTTGTGGTATAATCAAGAAAGAGGACAAAAATTATATGAGTTTCACTGTCAATTTGACCAACTCACAAGCTGGTGAAATCATCGGCAAATATCACGAATTCTCGGTTTCACTTACCAACAATTATACACTATTTAGGGCAAAATACAAGTCAGCGGCCATAACAATTTTTAAGACTTTGACGATGATCATCCAAGGAACCAACGCTACGGCCGTCTATAACGAAATATGTGAAATATTGGAGATTGAGAAAACTAAAGAATCCAGCACCAACTCATCGAGTTCCGTAAACCTATCGGTTTTGGGAACTGACGAAGTCGGAACTGGAGATTTTTTTGGTCCGATCGTGGTCGCGGGAGCCTTTGTTCCCAAAAGCAAAATTCTTTCCATCATGAAGTTGGGAGTCAAAGATTCCAAATTGCTGACCGACGCCAAAATCAGACAAATCGCCCCTCCCCTCATGAAAGAGATTCAATACAGCGCTTTAGTCATGGACAATGTGAAATACAATTATCTGACCAAAGTCCATCAGTTCAACATGAACAAAATCAAAGCTCTTCTTCACAACAATGTCATATATAACCTGCTGCCAAAAATAAAAGACTATGATTCCATCATCATTGACGCCTTCACCACCAAAGATAAATATTTTGAGTACCTGAAAGATCAGGAACATGTCATCACCGAAGTTCAGCTTGAAGAACACGGCGAAAGCAAATACATTGCCATCGCTTCGGCGAGCGTCATCGCCCGCTACTTGTTTTTGGCAAATTTCGAAAAACTTTCCGCCACCGTCGGCTTCGACCTTCCCAAAGGAGCCGGTCCCAAAGTCGACCTGGCCATTTCCAAAATCATCAAAGAACAGTCCGAACGTTATTTGGAATTAGTCGGAAAAACCAATTTCAAAAACCTCGAAAAAATGAAGAAAAAAGACAATCATGCATAATGATTGTCTTTTTCATTCTTTAACCAACTCTTTTAGTTTGGCCGAAAAGTAATCGGGAAGCGGGGAATCCCATTCCATGTATTGGTTGGTTCGCGGATGGATGAATCCTAAAATTTTGGCGTGGAGATACTGTCCATGTTCGCTGGCGTCGTTTTTTTGCCCATAAGTCGGATCGCCGGCCACCGGATAACCGATATATTTCATGTGAACGCGAATCTGATGAGTCCGGCCGGTCTCCAAAGAACATTCAACCAGCGTGAAGTCTTTGTAACGCTCGATGACTTTGAAATTGGTTACGGCCCGGCGCCCGTTTTCGACGACGGCCATCATCTGGCGATTGATCGGCGAACGGGAGATCGGAGCGTCAACTTTGCCCAGATTATGACCGATGACCCCGTGAACCAAAGCATAATATTTTCGGGTCACTTCTTTGTTCATAAATTGCAGGCTTAGGTTGCGATGACTGAAATCATTCTTGCAAGCGACGATGAGTCCGGAAGTGTCTTTATCGATCCGATGAACGATCCCCGCTCGCAATACCCCGCCGATCCCGGAAAGGTCTTTGCAGTGAAACAACAAAGCATTGACCAAAGTTCCCGTATAATTCCCGGGAGCCGGGTGAACAACCATTCCAGAGGGCTTGTTGACGACGATGAGGTCCTCATCCTCGTAATAAATATCCAAAGGAATGTCTTCCGGAAGAATCTCGCTGGCGATCGGGTCCGGGAAAGTCACTTCAATGACATCGCTTGGTTTCAGGATGCAGCTTGGTTTGACGGACAGGCCGTTTACCAAAACATTATTCCCCGAAATGAGATCCTGAATCTGGGTTCGGGTATAATCGTCTAACTCGGATACCAAAAATTTATCCAAACGGATCTTTTGGTCTTCGGTGACCATTAAGTATTTATTGTCCATCTTGCTCCTGTCTCTCCGAAGAGAATGTCGATTACCAGAAAAATGCAACCCACGGTCATGCACATATCCGCGAAGTTAAAACTAGGGAAACTTATGAAATCGAAAGTCAGAAAATCCTTGACGAAACCGTTGTTGAACAGCCGGTCGATGAAATTTCCGATGGTTCCGATGCAAACCAAAATGTATGAAGCGCTGAAAATGGCGTTGTTTTTTAAATCGAAATCCTTGGCCAAATAGGCCAGAAACCCCAAAGCCGCGACGGTGATGATGATGAAAA
>CAYQUB010000200.1:0-2312 GCA_964420625.1 uncultured Bacteroidales bacterium
TCAGCAACGAGATCATGCCGTTTTCGCTGGATTTCATTTATAACGTTTATGACCGCAGTTCCACGATTGGTTATGGAAAAGGCTGGAAAACAAACTTTAACCTCCAGGTTTTGCTTGATCCCGCCAGCGGCTCCTACTATTTAGAAAAACCGGACGGAAACAAAGTCTATTTCATGGACGAAACCTTCGCCCATGATGACCGACAGGCTTCCGATATGTACATATCTTTCGCCGAAGACGGATCAAGACAAAAATTACTTCGAGACTATTTCAACGATACTTTGCTAATCAGGACAATCTCCGGGGTCGAATATTATTTCTGGCCTAACGGAAGATTGAAATACATATACATCATTGATAAAAATGCCACCCTCTTCATCGAATATATCAATCCCACTTCGCAAAAAATTGATTACATAGTTGATGAAGTCGGAAACATAATGGATATTTCTTATGATGCCGCCAATTCCCGGATCACGAAAGCCCAGCTGAAATTGGATAAGGGAGGGGGAGTCCTTCGGACCGTGCAGGAAAAGCAGTATTATTTTGATTACTACGGTAATTTGGATTATATTGACGATTACTGCGCCTACGGGACGGCTCCAAACACTAGCCTGGCCTTCAACTGTACCCTTCAGTATAGTTTCAGCAGCGGTAACCTGCTCACTTCGGCTTATAACAGCTTGGATGAATACAAAGCCGCTTACCAGTATGACACCCTAAACCGGGTAAACAAAGTCACTTATACGGATTCCAATTATTCATTGGGGTTTTTGAATGTGGTGTATGGCTTTCAAAAGACCACCTTTACGGATCATGAGGGGAGTTATGCCACTTACCTTTTTGACCATTACGGCCATACCATCAACATCACGGATAGTCAGGGCAGTTCCACATTCTACCGGTACACGGGGTTGTTCACTTTCATCAGCATGATTTACCCGGAGAACCCGTGTTATTATCCCGAAGTCGGGTTTGACCTGACGGAGGTTGAACCCAATTATTATAACAATCACAAACTGATCGGCAGTTCGTCCCCTCAGAATCAAAAACCAAATCCCCTCTTTAACCATGGCTTTGAAACCAACAATGAAAGCAGCGGCGGCTGGACTTTTTACGAAGGAACGAATGGAAACATCGGCTATACGAATGTTGATCCGATGTTGGGAAATTATTGCCTTTCCATCCAAAAAGTCACCTCCGAGGTTTACGCATCCCAAACGGTGACGCTGGAAGCGGGGCTGTATAAAATCGAAGGATGGATCAAAAACGGAGGAACGGCAGGCGGGGCTTATATCCACCTTGACGCGGACATTTTACATACCCAGATATACAAAGTTTTTGACTCCGAGGGTTGGGAAAAATACGAACTCACGTTCACCATTTCTACGGAAAGAAACGTAACGCTTAAGCTGATCAACGAAAGCGTTTCGACCGCTTATTTCGATAATCTTCAAATCGTTGAAGGATTCGTCGATTCAAGGTATAATGTACTCAGCAACAATTCTTTTGAAAACACAACTAGCGGCTGGACGCTTTCGGGAGCCACTTATCAGAGCATTACGGAAACCGGGATCATGCAAGACATTCTCGGGGATACCGCCATTCACATCACCGGGTCCCCGGACACCCAGAAATACTTTTCAATGGATATTACCGATCTGGTTACCGCCAACGAATCTTTCGTTATCGGAGGATGGGCCAAGGGAAACGCGGTGCCAAACAAGGCCACCATTGATGAAGAACATACCTATAAGACGAATTCCGACGGAAGATTCTTTGGATTGATGCTGTCCGCGGATGTTGTTGATCCGTCGGGCATTGATCCGATCTGTACGTATTACTATTATTTTTCTTTCAATTCCTCAACGGAAGACTGGCAATATCAGGCGTTTTCCATTTTCATTCCCGACCGAGCCTCAAACATAAAAATAACGGGAATATACCAAGGGGAAGGGGAAGCTTTTTTCGACAATCTCCAAATCTATCATGACCGATTGGGAACGGATTATTCCTATGATTCCACTGGGAACCTTGTAAAAGTCGCCTATTTAAATGGTGAGGTAACCACCTTGGCCTACGATGAAAACAATTGGGTCTGTGGGTTCACCGAAAACGGAGTGGAAACCGAAATCCAAAGAGATGCAAACAATCAGGTAAATGGAATCACCCAAAACGTCAAGGTCAGTTTTGCCTATAATCCGGTGACAAGAGAGCTTCTTTCCGCGACTTACGGAGATCTGGCGGACAAATGGTTCTCAACAACAACAACGTATTCCAGTGACAAACAATACGTAACGTCCACGAAAAAT
>CAYQUB010000201.1:0-2288 GCA_964420625.1 uncultured Bacteroidales bacterium
GTGTTGGGTGTGTTTGGTTGTGTTTTTTGCAAAGATGCTTATCTGGAAACCGTGGAAATCATCTCCAAAATGGCGGGGATCAAACTGCTTGGGATCGGAACCAATTTGACTTGTTACGGTGGGATCATCCCAAACCCGGACAACCTTCAGATTCTTCTAGACATCAAAAATAATCTCCAAAAGAAACTGGGAATCAACCTCGAATTGGTTTCCGGCGGCAACTCCTTCACCATTCCCCTGCTTCAAAATCACACGCTTCCGAAAGGCATCAATAACCTTCGCATCGGCGAAGCCATCATGTTGGGTCGGGAAACGGCCTTTGGAAAACCAATTCCCGGGACCTTTAATGACGCTTTCGTTTTGGAAGCGGAGTTGATCGAAGCCAAGACCAAACCAAGTTATCCGATCGGAACCATGGGAATGAACTCGTTCGGAGAGATCCCGAACATCGAGGATCTGGGTTTGATGAAGAGAGGAATCCTGGCCATCGGAAAACAAGATGTTGCCATCGAAAACCTGTTCCCGATTGATGAAAACGTAAAAGTCCTCGGAGGAAGCAGCGATCATTTGCTTGTAAACATGGAAAAAAGTCCGGCCTTATTGGGAAAACGGTTGCGTTTCTTGGTAAATTACCCAGGTTTATTGCAACTGATGACCTCGGAGTATGTGAAAAAAAACACAAAAAAAGCAACACCATAAGGTGTTGCTTCAGACCGTTGACAAACCCCTATTCAAAATCGTCAACAAATAAGCAAAAAAGCCATAAGGAGCGAAAAGGATCGCTTTTATGGCTTTTTTATATATTTTCTAAAAAAAGCAGGAAGGTTTGCTAAGCATATTGAAGATTTGTTTGTTTATAAGCTCTCTTTTCAAACCAGAGAGCTAGTTTTTTGATGTTCATGCATGCATAAAGAAGGAACCGCAAGTTCCTGTTTTTTCGAAGACCCATATATCTGGTAAACCGTAGGCCATGTCTTTCCTTGGCTTCGGCGAACTTCCGCTCAATGGTTTCTTTTCGAAGCGCATAGAGAGCCTTTCCTTCCGGTGACAGACGATATTCTCGAGCCAGATCCAGACAGTCTTCATATAAATGTCTTCTGATGACCTTTCGGTCATATTTTTTGAGACAAGCCTTTTTGTTTGGGCAGTTTCCACAAGCCTCTCTTCCAATCGTATACTCGATGTACCCGTCCCGGTTGATGTTGGTTGGTTCCAATATTTTCTTGTTTGGGCAAAGATAAGCATCAATTTCCATTTGGTAAGAGAAGATTTTTTTATTGAACTCGGTGTCCGCGCCTTTCGGAGCGATGTACGGGATCAAAAAGTTTATGTGGTTTCCCTGAACGTTTTCCGCCAACAAAGCGCTGGCATAACCGGCATCGGCGCAAATGACCGAAGGTTTAAAGCCAAGCAGCGTTTCCTCGAAGAAAGGCAGAAAAGCTTTGGAATCATGCATGTTACCGGGGTTGATATCAAACCCCAATAACCACCCGTGCCGGTCACAAGCAACCTGATCGACATAAGCAAACATCCGTTCGTGTTCGCCCTTCACGAACATTCCAGCCTCCGGATCGCTTGTACTGACGCTGATTATTTTCGTTTCGGTTTTCTCTTTCTTGGTCATCTCTCCGGTGCTTTCATCAATATCGAAATGATCCGGATCATTATCGTCGTCAGAATGGAATTTTTCTCGGCCATTATTCTCCCGAAATTCATCAATTTCTTTTTCCAGTTCTTTGTGATATTTATCAGCGACGATTCGCACTTCTTTTTTAACGGCTTTATGTTTGTTTGCGTTAGCCTTAATGTGTGTCCCGTCAACAAAGATGACCGAGTTGTCAACCAAATTAAGTTCAATTATTTCCGTCAGAATGACCGTGAAGATTTTTTTGAAAACATCCGTATCGTGATACCGCCTAATGTAGTTCTGAGTAAAGGTAGAGTAATTGGGGATTGTATCGTTTAGGGCTAGATTGAGAAACCATCGGTAGGCTACGTTTACTTTGGCTTCTTCCAAGGTGGCTCTTATGCTGTTCTTGCCATAAATGAAGTTCAAAAAGGCAATCTTAAAAAGCGTGACGGTATCCAAACAAGGGCGGCCATTATCGGCCGAGTAATATTCTTTGGTCAATTTATGGATAAACTGAAAGTCAATCGCGCTATCTACCTTTCTAAGAAGATGGTCAGCGGGAACCATTTGTTCCAAACAGATAAATTCCAATTGGTTTCGATCGGCAAAAATATTGCTTTTACTTTTTTCGTAATACATAATAGCCCCTCATTCGCTT
>CAYQUB010000202.1:0-2282 GCA_964420625.1 uncultured Bacteroidales bacterium
GGTGATTACTCCGCCTAAAAGCGGAATAACCACGAAAATAACCACGGACAGGATCAAAGTATCCCAAGGAACGGTGACATTGCTGACTCCGAGCAGCAGTTTAACGATCGGGATGAAGGCAATCAAAATGATCAGATCATTGGTTGCGACCTGAACAACGGTATAGGCCGGATTACCTTTGGTCAGGTGACTCCACACGAAAACCATCGCTGTGCATGGTGCCGCTCCCAATAGAATGGCTCCTGCGAGATACTCCGTCGCCAAATCCGGAGTAATCCAGGTTTTGAAGACCACGAACAAAAAGAAATAAGCGATTGCGTACATCGTAAAAGGCTTTATTATCCAATTGGTGATCCAAGTTATATATAACCCTTTGGGGTTCTTTCCAACGTTTTTGATGCTGACAAAATCGACTTTCATCATCATTGGAAAAATCATGACCCAAATAAGAATCGCCACCGGGATGCTGACGTTCGCATATTCAAATCGGTTCAAAAATTCCGGAACACCGGGGAGGAAATAACCAATCAGGATCCCCAACCCCATGCAGATGATCACCCAAAGACTCAAAAACTTTTGGAAAAAGCTTATGCCGACTTTATTATTTTTTTCATTCATTTTCAACGCCTTCTATTCGCACTTTGAACCCGGCTCAATGTTTTTATCTTTACAGATGCAATTTGTCTTGTCACTGGTGATTGCTGACAAAAAAGCAATTAAACGTTTGGCTTTATCCTCATTGATGGAATACCTCATCCAAGATCCGTCTTTCCGGACGGAAACGAGTCCCGCTTCGGTCAAATTCTTCATATGATAACTCAGCGTCGGTTGAGTGATGTTCAGCCCGGATAACAATTCACAGGCGCATTTTTCGCCGCAGGAAAGCATGTCAACGATTTTTAACCGGGTAACATCTCCGATGGCTTTGAACAAGCGGTCATATTCCGAATATTTTTCTTTCATGGAGTCCTCCTTTTTTGCTGGGCGGTGAATAAAGGTCTGTACGTTGTATTGTACTCCAGATATCGATAAACGTCAATATGTTTTCATCGTTTATTAAAAAAACATCACCATTTGGTGATGCTCAGAGCGTTGACAAAGTCAGCGCTCATTTTTATCTGGTTATAAAATGGGACAGAAACCCTAAATATTTAGCTTTTAAAGACATAAAATTGGAATTTCATGGACGTTTTGGGGTGATTGTGGGGAAATAAACAAACCCCATCTTTGGAAATGGGGTTTGTCATCAGTCTGAAGCATCACCATTTGGTGATGCTTTTGGATTTGTCAGTTTAGTTTGTTGGAAACTGCCATCCAGCGTAAAGACAAAGGTTTTGAACAGGCATGGTCGTGAAAACCTCTTCCTGATTCGGATTTTCCCGCGAGAACCAACCCATAAAAATCAGGTTGGGAAATTCTTCAAAAAGTTTATTTAAATTCGACCGTTTCCGTAAGTTCTTTTCGCAGGTGGTGAGCCGGGAATGGGGCTGAGTCTTCAGCGATGCATCCAATGGATATCAAAGCGATCGGAACGATGTTGTTCGGAAGTTTTAAGTTATCCTTTAGAATGTCCTCATGGAAGTTGGCCACCCAGCAAGACCCGAGTCCAAGTTCAAGGGCTGCAAACATGACATGAGTGCCGATTATCCCTACATCGACCTCGCCGCTGTCATACCCATCTTTTCTTTTCCAACTTTGGGTTTGGTCATAACCAATCACCAACACCAGCGGCGCTCCGAAACGACCCCGGGTACATTGGTCGATCATGGCCAGAGCTTCCGGGCTTTGCATGACCCATATCTTTTGGGGTTGATTGTTGTGAGCAGTCGGGGCATTGTTGGCGGCGGTCAGGATCTTGTCGATCTTTTCTTTTTCGACGGTTTGGTCCATAAATTTACGAACCGAATATCGGGCTTTTGTCATTTTCAAAAATGTCATTTTCTTACTCCTTCCATATTTTTTGTTGGGGCTTCATCTGGAAATCCGAACTTTCAAGTCCCGGGAAAAAACATTCTTCCCAAGCATGGCGGTCTTTTTTCTCCATATTTTCGGAAGCTTTGAAAAATTTCTCCGCACGCTTTCAATTTGTTCGCGGTATCCTTCAACTAATTCTCTTTCCGTATGCGATGCTCTTTTGGAAAAAGCGGATAAGGTCGGAAAATCGGAACCCTGCAAATATAGCCATGCTTCTTCAGCAATCAATTGGTCTTGTAAGGCTTGGATTTTCCCTTGACATTCAACGCGGGATATGAGTCCGGCATATATGGCCCGATTTAAGTATT
>CAYQUB010000203.1:0-2236 GCA_964420625.1 uncultured Bacteroidales bacterium
AGGATTTTCCGCTGGCGCACTTTCCGTCAAAGGCCACGATCAGCAGCGGTTCCTTTTTGAACTGCTCAAGAAAATCGATGATTTTTAAACTTTTGATCTTCGGACTCAGCCGGTCTCGGGAAATGAGGCGATAAGCGGGATGATAGCATTCGTTGTATGTTTTGGTATGATGGACCGGAGGATAATCGCGGTCTTTGTAATCCCTCATGAATTCGTCGAAGTCCGCTTCTTTGAAACCGTGGTTCAAAAGAAAAATCTTTGATTCTTTGGCCAGATCCAAGAAATATGACAGTTTCGGCATTTCCAACAGGCTGGTCTGATAGAAATCCTGATTGAGTTCCTCAAGATCCAAATGGTGGGCCAAATACGGCCGCAGATTGATGCGGACCAGACGGTCGCTAAGGCATTCATACAAAAACTTGTCTGAATAAGGTTCCATTTGGCTCGTTTCCAACTTTAAAAAATGGAGGGAGTCTTCGGAGTTGGAGAAAAAATGGGTCACGCCAAAACTCATTTGATAGGCCAGCTTCATGTAATCCTGGATCTCGCTATGGGGATAAAGTTCATAAAAACGTTCTAAAAAATTTCTCATAGAGCCATTATAACATACCGGCGCGAAATAGACAACACAACATATTGATTGCTTTTGTGACCAAAATCGGGTATAATAATTAAAAGTAAATAGGTGAAACCATGAACAAAGATTATAGCAAATATTTTGCGCCCTCGCTGAAAGACGCCCGAAAACGGGTTAGTCGGGAGGTCGCGAAAATCGAATTTGAAATGACCGAGGACTTATTTGAACTCGGCAAAGATAAAAAATACCTGATCAAAACTTTCGGTTGTCAGGGAAATTTGGCGGACAGCGAAAAAATGGCCGGCATTTTCGAGAAACTGGGATATTCGGAAACGCAGATCGAAGCCGAAGCCGATGTCATTCTCCTCAATACCTGCGCCATTCGGGAAAACGCCGAGAACCGGGTTTTCGGGGAACTGGGGCGGATCAAGGGCTTGAAACGCAATAATCCGAATCTTTTGATCGGCCTTTGCGGATGCATGCCTCAGGAAGAACGGGTCGTGGAACTGGTAACGAAGAAATATCCGCAGGTGGACATTGTTTTCGGTACCCACAATCTTCATAAACTGGGAACCTATCTTCGCGATGCTTATCTTTCCAAAGAAAAAGTATATGAAGTATTTTCCAAAGAAGGCGAAATCGTCGAAGGCGTCCCGGTCAAACGCGCCCATAACCAAAAAGCCTGGGTGGACATCATGTACGGCTGCGACGAATTTTGCACATATTGCATCGTTCCTTATACCCGCGGCAAGGAGCGTTCGCGGCTTCCGGAAGACATTCTTTTCGAAGTCCGGGAACTGATCGCCGAAGGATATCAGGAAGTCACGCTGCTTGGTCAAAACGTCAACGCTTATGGCAAGGACTTCACCGATATAAAATATAAATTCTCCGATCTGCTTGAAGATCTGCGCCAGCTTCCGATCCCCCGGGTCCGTTTTACCACTTCCCATCCCCGGGATCTTGACGACGACACCATCGGCGTAATGTCCAAACGCGGGAACATCATGCCGCATTTGCACCTTCCGGTGCAATCGGGAAGCAATGCGATCCTGAAAAAAATGAACCGCAAATACACCAAAGAAGAGTACTTGGACAAGATTTCCAAATTGCGATTCCTGATCCCGGACATCGCCCTGACCACCGATATAATTGTTGGCTTTCCGGGCGAAACCGACGAAGATTTTGAAGAGACGCTCGATCTGGTCCGAAAAGCCGATTTCGAGGGGGCCTATACCTTCATATTCTCCCCGCGAACCGGAACGCCTGCCTGCAAATTAGAAGATGATTTGGATCCGAAAATAAAAAAAGAACGGCTTTTGAAACTGAACGAATTGATCAACGAAGGTTTCTTGAGAGGCAACAAACGCTTTGAAGGGGAAACCGTTTCCGTTCTCGTGGAAGGTCACAGCGAGAAAAACGCCAAGCTTCTTTCCGGATACACCCAGCACAACAAATTGGTCAATTTCGAAGGCCCGGAAGATTTGATCGGAAAGATCATCGACGTGAAAATCGAAAAAGCCTTCAGCTGGCACCTGCGCGGAAAACCGATCCAATGAAAACAAAAAACCCGAATCAAAGTCATGCTTTGGTTCGGGTTGTTTTTATGATTATGTTAAAGAATTAGTGGTCAACAAGTACCTGTTAAAGAATTAGTGGTGA
>CAYQUB010000204.1:0-946 GCA_964420625.1 uncultured Bacteroidales bacterium
CAAAAACGCGATGATTCGGCAAAATTCTCTCGATTTTGGCGTAAAAATTTACCCCGTGGTTTGGTTCTTGGAAATGAGTCAATTCATGAACGATCACATAGTCGGTCAATTTTAAAGAAACATGGATCAATTTTTTGTTCAAAGTTATTTTTCCGGTTCGCCGATTGCAACTTCCCCAACGGGATTTCATGGTTCGGAAGCAAAGCGTGGGGGTTTTCGGAAGCGAAACCGAAAATTCGGATAGCCGCTTCGAAAAGGCTTTCGAAATAATCTCCAATCCCTCCCCCTGAAGTACTTTCATGAGTGAAGCAAAATCGTTCTTGAAGAAAAGATTATTCTCATGAAAGGCGTATTCGGTTTGCAAATCCCTGTTTTCAACCAAAGCGTAAAGTTTTCCCAAAAACCAAAGCTTTTTGCGAGCCCATATTTCTTTTGCGGACATTTCTTCCAAGACCGCTTCTTGCCTGTTGATGGTTTTTTTGATCCAGGCACTATGCTCGGATAGAAAAGTCATCGCCTGCTTCTCGCTGACCGAAGGCGGTTTGTTAACAAAGATGTCCAATCGGTTATTGATCCGCACCGTCACATTGCGTCCCCGTTTGGATGCAAAATTGACCCGATAAGGGTTTTCATTGATGATGATGACTTGCGTACTAGGAACAATTTTCATAAATAAACCAAACTTTGCTTATAAATTTAAGATGAAAGCAACCGCGGAAGAGATGGCTTCAAGAGCCCATCCGTGAAGCCGGCTAAGCGGAACGTCCAAGACGCCCAAGAACAAAAGGGCAATCAAAGCAATCATTCCGAAATACTCGTAACGCAATACGAAGACATAACTTCGCTCCGGAAGGAAGGACAGCACCACTTTTGATCCGTCAAGCGGCGGAAAGGGGATCAAATTAAAGACTCCCAGGCCGACGTTTATGACGGACAGGTAGTAAAA
>CAYQUB010000204.1:956-2224 GCA_964420625.1 uncultured Bacteroidales bacterium
TGTGTTGGGTGTGTTTGGTAGTAAAAGAAAAGATTCAAGTGGTACAGAAACCCGGATAGATCATAACCGGCGGTTTTGGCAATGATTCCGCAGACGAACATCGCCAAAAAAGCGATGATGAAATTGACGAGCGGACCGGCCATGGCTACCAAAGCGGTTCCCAAACGAACGTTTTTGTAATAACGGGGATTTATCTGTACCGGTTTTGCCCATCCAAATCCGAAAAAAATCAAACTAAGGGTTCCCAATACATCAATATGTCTGAAAATATTTAGCGAAATTCGGCCTTGGGCTTTGGGAGTCGGGTCTCCGAGCCAGTATGAAACTAAGCCATGAGCCGACTCATGCAGCATGATCGCCAGCAATGCCGCGGGAACAATGTAAACCAGTTCAAAAGACAAATTAAACATCAGAGTACTCCTAAATCTGGTTTATTATAACATAAATTCCCCCTTTTTAAAGAAAAATCCCGACAGAACCTTTGATTACGTCATTTTTTGTTGCTCCAAAAGACTGAAATAACGGTTTTTCCCGATGATGATGTGATCCACGACCAGAATATCCACCATTTTGGCGGCTTGAATCAATTTCTTCGTCACCATGATATCTTCGGCACTGGCTTCAGGATTTCCGCTCGGATGGTTGTGGGCGACGATTAAGGCGGTCGCGGACAGCTTGAGTGCCCATTTCAAGATGTCTCGGGGATTGAAGATGGTTTGGTTGATCGTGCCGATGGTGACGGTTTTCTTGGCAATCACTTCGCTTTTGTTGTTTAGGTAAACGCAAACCAAGGTTTCTTGCGTTAAATGCTGCATGGAATCTTTTAGATACTGGTAGGATTGATAAGGGCTGGTGATAACCGTTTGCGAAGACATCGGAATGTTGATACGTTTTCCAAGTTCTATGGCCGCCAAAATTTCGATGGCTTTGGCTTCCCCGATGCCTTTTATTTGCATCAGTTCGGAAATCGTGGCTTCATTCAATTTGTCTATGGATTCAAAATGGTAAAGCAAGGTTTTCGCTACATCAAGGGCGGAAGTATTGGCGCAGCCCGTTCGCAATACAATGGCTAAAAGCTCATGGGTGGCCAGGGATTGGACTCCGGCTTTTCGCAATCTTTCCCGCGGGCGTTCGTTCATGGGCATTTCTCGAACCAAAAAACTCATAGGGACCTCATTTCCGCTTATATATTAGAAAGAGAAAGAGTTATTCCGTCAAAAAAGAGATGAAAATGGATTTCATCTCTCTTGGTGTTTTATTTGAATTTC
>CAYQUB010000205.1:0-2212 GCA_964420625.1 uncultured Bacteroidales bacterium
TTTGTGAATTGGGTGATGAATGTTCGAACTTTAAGCCCCGACGTTTTAGAAATAAAATACGAAAAAGAAGGAATGATGATTTTTGGGATCATCAATTTGGGAGAAAAACCGCAAATGGTTGACATCCAATTTGGTGGCATTAATTACCTCGACCAAAAAAAGGTGGAGAAGGGGTTGCGTGAAGTGACTGAACCCATCGTTTTAGTCATTTAAAAAAAAATGAGCGGCTTCATAGCCGCTCACTTCAGAGCGTTGACAAAGTCAGCGCTCATTTTTATCTGGTTATAAAATGGGACAGAAACCCTAAATATTTAGCTTTTAAAGACATAAAATTGGAATTTCATGGACGTTTTGGGGTGATTGTGGGGAAATAAACAAACCCCATCTTTGGAAATGGGGTTTGTCATCAGTCTGAAGTGAGCGGCTTCATAGCCGCTCACTTTTTTATTTATGGCCTTTCGTGGAATCTCTTTCTTTCATCGTGATTTGGATTATTTTGTGTTGTTCCAATATTTCTTTTCCCTGGATCAGTTTGATTAGGGTTGAGACGGCTTCTTTGCCCATGTAATTGATCGGCTGGTTGATGGTTGTCAGAGCCGGGAAAATCCAACGTGAAATCGGCAGACCGTCAAAACTGACCAAAAAGACATCTTTCCCGAGTTTTCTTTCCAATTTGTTGAGAATCCCGGCGGTAATAACGCCCAGAGTATCGGAGAGGGTGAAAATGCCATCAATCTGAGGATTGTTGAGCAAGTAATTATAAATGAAATCAGAGTCCGGAGCGACCAAATCGAAATCATAGAACTCAAAAGTAAAATCGTGTTTTTTCAAAACTTCGCTGAAACCCAGGGTTCGTTCCGACGTGGTGATCAAAAATGACGGGCCTCGGAAAACCACGAAATATTTGGCTCCGCAGGCAATCAATTTTTCGGCCGCCAATTTTCCTCCTCCGATGTTGTCCGTGGTGATGGAAGGAACGGTCGGATCGATGATATGGTCGATGGAAACGATGGGAATGTTCAGATTCATGATCTTTTCGCAGTTTTCAAAGTTCGAGGAAACAATCAAACCGTCGATCATATACTGCTCGAAGACTTTGATGTAATCGAGTTCCCGTTCAAACCGGCTGTTAGTGATGCATAACATCACTTTGTAACCATTGGACATGGCCTCGTTTTCGATTCCTTCAATCAATTCGCCAATGAAAGGAGAAATGGTATGAGGAATGATAACGCCGATAATCCCTGATTGGCGTTTCAACAATAATCTGGCCAATTGGTTGGGGGTATACCCCAATTCCATAACCGCATTATCGATCGTTTTCTTGGTTTCTTCGTGGACATAGCCCTTGTTGTTGATGGCCCGGCTGACCGTTGCCACGCTCACATTGGCTTTTTTTGCGATTTCTCGGATTGTTACTTTCATTATTTCCGTCTCCTTAGATGGTTTCATTATACCAAATGCGGCTGGGAAATGCAATTAAGTCGTTTAAAGCAAAATAATAACGGGGTTGACCGGTTATTCTTGTTTTTCAAGGATGCGATAGCCAAATCCTTCCACCGTGATTTCCTTCGCCGAAACTTGGGTTTTAGTGATCAGATCCAAAAATTTTCCCGAAAGTTTTATTTGTTTGGCGTTTGGATTGTCATTGAGAATGAAAACCAACTGGCCTTTTTGGTAGGCAACCACATCGTCTTCCGCGATTAGCCAATGCAAGTCCACCTTTCGGAAATCTTTATAAGTCTTCCGAAGAATTATCAACTGTTTAAAGAAGGCCAAAAGCTCGCGATCCTGACGTTTTTCGTCCCAAATCATGCAGCGGCGACAATCTGGATCGTGTTTTCCTTCCAAACCGATTTCATCACCGTAGAAAATGGCAGGACTTCCCCCGAAACTGAAAATGAAAAGATAAGCCAGTTTGACGAGCTTTTTGTTTTTGGAAAGACGAGTCATGATCCGCGGGGTATCATGGGAATCAACCAAGTTGAACATATGCGAAGTAACGTTTTTCTGATATCGAACCAAAAGACTGCTGATGGCTTGGGTGAATTCCAAAGCCGAACTTTTTTCCGGTTTGTCTTCCAAAAAATTCCAAAGCGAGTAAGCCAAGCGGTAGTTCATGACCGCATCAAATTGATCGCCCCGGAGCCAAGCGTTGGCATCATCCCAATTTTCGCCAACAATATAAATATCCGGATTGGCATGGCGCACC
>CAYQUB010000206.1:0-2209 GCA_964420625.1 uncultured Bacteroidales bacterium
ATAAAAAAACTTTATTGAAATTTGTTCCGTTGCCTGATTTCATGAAATTCAAAAGGTGCTTTTTGTTGGTCCGCACCCGGATGACATTGAAATATCATCGGGAGCTTTGGTCAAAAAGATGACTCTGGCCGGCATCGAAGTCCATTTTCTGGTGGCCACCGACGGCGGGGCGGGATCGTTTGATCCGAAGGCCAAAGCCGAAGACGTCATCAAGACCCGTTTGGAAGAAGCGAAGAACGCCGCGGCTTTTTTGGGAGCCAAAAGTTTGGAAATTCTGGATTTTGAGGATGGCGGGGTTTACAGCGTCGAAAGGATGAGCGTGGCCATCGCGCAAAGGATCATCGCTCTAAAACCGGAGGCCGTTTTTGCTCCGGATCCGCTGCTTCCAAATGAAATTCACCCCGATCACATCAATGTTGGGATCGCGGCCCGCGATGCTCTTACCATCGCCCGGTTTCCGATCGTGGCGGCCCGCCACGGGTTGGATGTTTCGGCGGTCACGGCTTTTCCGACCGACATTTGTTTGGTTTATTTTTATACTCATCGGGCCAATGTCTTCATTCCGGTTTCCGTGAATGAATTCGCGGATAAGATCGCTTCCATCAATCTCCACACCAGCCAGATCAATCACACCATGCAAATGGTGGAGAAGTATCTGCGTTTCAAAGCAATGGAATACGGCAAGCAAACCCACAGTCAATACGGGGAAGGCTTTTTTGCGCTGGCTCCGGCTCATCAGCACTGTTTTTTGGAAAACATCTGAATGATTTAATCCAAGGAGGGACGACATGCGCTTAAAAATTAAAGTGCCGGCTTCTTTCGGCCGTTTCGGAAACGAACTTGAAGGATTCGGGATCGCCGTTTCGCTTTATAACGATTTTTATTTCGAACGGGCCAAAGCCTGGGAATTCGTCGGGTTTCCTCAGGTAACCAGAGTTCCGGAAGAACGGGTAAAGAAAGCGTTCGAAAAAACCTTTTGGTACGCGAAAAAGGACACCCCGGGTTTTAAAGTCACTTTGACCCAGTGCATTCCGATGGCTCGCGGCTTGGGTTTCAACACCACTTGCATAGCCGCGGGAGTTTTGGCGGGCAATTACTTTTTGGACAAGATTTACTCCCCGATCAACCTTCTTAACATCGCGGCCGGAATTTACGGAAGTTCCGAACATCTGGCTCCGATCATCTTCGGGGGGTTGTGCTCCGATTACCAGTTTGAAGGCGAAGTAAAAGTTGTGAAATACCCAATTCATGAAAACCTGGTTTTCACCCATTTGATGCCAAAGTTTCCGGTTCCCGCGGCTTTAAAACCAACCCTTCTCGCCGCCATGTACTTACGCGACCGGCAAGCCAAAGCCGTCAATCTTCCCCGGGCTTTTCAAACTGGCGATCTTCCGATGCTTCGGGAGATCCTGGCGGCTCAGACCTCCGAAACCCGGTTTTTCGAAAACCTGAAGAGCGAAACCGAACTCAAACAGTTCTTAAAAGACGAAGCCGTTCCTTATTTCGTGAATGACCGGGATTTTACCATCACTTTCATAAGCAAAGGGACGATTGTTCCCAAACTGCGCGCTCATGGCTTTTGGAACCGTTTCGAAGTGATTACTCTGACCCTCGATCCGCTCGGAGGGATCGTCGAAGCCGTTTTATGACGAATAATTCGGTTGCATATCCGCGAACATTCAAGTATAATCAAATCAAATGAAAATCCCGAAAAATAACCTTTTTGGAATTTCCAAAATCAAAGAAGAAGGAAAAGGACTAAATGAAGTTAAATACTCGAAAAACCATCTTTGTTGGGTTGGCCTTTTTGGTCATTTGCATGTTTTGGCAGGTCTATGACAACATCGTCGCCAAAATGCTGGTTAATAATTTCGGTTTGAATCAGACTTGGTCCGGAGTCATCATGGCTTTGGATAATGTTTTGGCCTTGTTTTTGTTGCCGCTGTTCGGGGTATTATCCGACCGGACCAAGACCAAACACGGGCGCCGGACGCCTTATATTTTCTGGGGAGTCATTGTTTCGTCGATTCTTTTCATCAGCGTGGCTATTTTCGACTTGGTGCAAACCAATGCCTTGGCGGAAGCCGGGATCCCGGCGATCCAGGAAGCGGCCGGTTTATTCACCTATAAAGATGGATCATACATTGAAAAAATGGACGCCGTTCTGGCCCGGTCCGCCGATGTCATCGCCGTGACCAAAGGAAACATC
>CAYQUB010000207.1:0-2183 GCA_964420625.1 uncultured Bacteroidales bacterium
GGTTCCGGCAAGAAAACAAATATCAAAATAGCAACAACGCCGGCGAACTTGGCCAGGACGATATATTCCTTTTTCAGGAAGGTATTCGCGCCTTGGCGAATCAATTCACCGATGCCGGCGATTTTCTTATTGCTTGAAGGCTGTCTTTTTACCAAGGTAGAGCCAAAAAGCAAAGGCAAAAGCCACGATTGAAATAACAATCGTGCTAACGATAAAATATGTTTCCATTTCTTCAACTCCTTTGTTTCTGAAAACTGGGTATATTTTAACACAAACCGAAAACATTTTCAATCTAATTTGGCACGATTCCTGCTTTAATGCTCCCGATTGACGGCTCCTCATGGGTTTAGTGAAACGTTTGGTCAATTAACCGCTTGGTTCTACTAAAAAAAGTTAGCGGGAAAAATGCGTCTTGTAGCCGGGCTTTACCTTTTAAGCATTTCGATTGAAATTAAATTAATTTTTACTAATATAATTTTGTAAAAAAGGGGAGATACTATGGAAAATACCGTCTTTGTAAAACTTCGCAAATTCAATCTGATCATGGGCGGACTTCACCTTGTTCAAGGCATAATGATGCTCTTCTTAGCCACAACCGTCATTCAAAAAATCAGCGAATTCCAACCGACCATCACCCAGTTCTACTTATGGTTCAATCCTCTCGCCCAATCACTCGATTTAACCTCCCGGGAACTGTTTGATCTTCCGTTCGGAGTTTTGGTTGCCGTCTTTCTGCTGCTCTCAGCCCTGGCTCACGCCTTGATCTCGATTCCCCAAAAACTTAATGCGATTTACATCGCCGACCTGCAAAAAACCTGAATCGTTTCCGCTGGTTCGAGTATGCCCTCAGTTCTTCGGTCATGATCGTTCTGATCGCCACCCTCTTTGGGATCCATGACCTTGGTTCTTTAATCTTGATTTTCATCATCAATGCCAGCATGAACTTGTTTGGTTTGGTCATGGAACAATTGAACTCCAAACGGCAGGAAGGCGAAAAAGTCCATTGGGCCCGTTTGTTTGGGGCGCCATCGCGGGAATCGCGCCCTGGATCGGCATTCTCATCTACATGTTCGGAACCGGCAATTTCGATATGGTTCCGTGGTTCGTTTGGGCCATCGGCATCACTTACTTTGTAGCCTTTAATACTTTCCCGATCAACATGGTTCTCCAATATAAAAAAGTCGGAAAATGGAAAGATTATCTGTATGGCGAAAGAGCCTACATCGTTTTAAGTTTGGTAGCCAAATCATTATTGGCTTGGTTGGTGCTTTTCGGAGCCATGCAGCCATAAAATCATTTTCCCTTCAAAGAAAACATAAAAAAGAGGCTGGATCTTGCAAGCAAACCAGCCTCTTTTGATTTTTACTGGTTATTAAATTGAAAATTTTTAACGACCCCTGATTTTTTTCAGCTGTACCAAAGTGACAGCGCTGTTTTTTTTGAAAACAAAAATCATTATTTTTAGTTTTATTCTTACTTAATGGCGTTTTCCAAGGTTTTGCCGGCTTTGAACTTAATGACTTTCTTGGCAGGTACGTTGATTGCGGCTCCGGTTGCAGGGTTGCGGCCGATTCGGGCCGGTCTCTTACTGACTTGGAACGAAAAAACGCCTACTAATTGGACATTATCGCCAGCTTTTAAGGCTTCAGTAACCGAATCCACGAAAGCTTCGAGGGCTTTTCCTGCGACTTCAGGAGTGATTCCGGCTTTTCCAGCCATTGCATCGATAAGTTGTTTCTTATTCATTCTCATTCCTTTCTAGGCTGTTAACCTAATTTAATGTTAATGAAGCAGGGTTTAATTCTCAGGCTTCATTCGTTGGCCCATTCGTCCCAGTCGGAGTCAACTGCTTCTGGGATCCACGGCCCAAATATGGAAAGAAAGTTTTTCTCTTCCGCTTGAATCAGCCGTCTTGAGGGGTTTATCCGGCGTCTTTCAAACTTCCAAGCAACTTATGGGGTGCTTTTTTGCTTTTTGTTAGCCAAAAGCTAATTTCATTGTATCAAAGAAATGGGGCTTTGTAAAGCCTTCATATTTTAACCGCCCTTAACCAATTCTCATTTTTATGGATAATTTAGGATCCCCCCGCTTTACCGCGCCCTTAAAAAAATGAAACTGCCGTTTCCCCGGTTGATTCTTTTTTTGGGGGCATTTACAAAATCTTTACGCCATTGCTTGATTCC
>CAYQUB010000208.1:0-2172 GCA_964420625.1 uncultured Bacteroidales bacterium
GGAGTGAAAAACATCAAAACGATGGCAATGATATAGCCGGGAAGGGCGATATGCCATAACTGCAAGCCGGGGGTGAAAATCCGGAACACGTTGAGAACGCCAGCGAAACCGACACCAACGGCTAAGGCGAAGAGGACGGTTTTCCGGCGGATGTAGCCGGCGGTGACATCTTCAATCTGGTGGGTAAGAACATAAACCGCCGGTTCAGCCAAAACGGTAAACAGGCCGAGCAGAAACGAGACGAGATAAATCCAAATTTTATGATCAAGATTGGCAATTTTGGCGCCCAGCACCATTCCCGCGTCCATGAATCCGGCGTTGACACCGGTCAAAAAGAGAACCAATCCGGCCAAAGCATATGCAAATCCCTTTAGAATCTTTCCAGTTACGCGCCGAGAAAGTTTCAAACCGATTATGTTAACAAAAATAAATATTAAGGCGATGGGAAGCAGTGATAAAGCCGAGTCTTTCACAATTCCCGGAAGAACGGACCAAAACGGATCCAAAATTCCTTGTTCTACGGTATCAACAGGAAGGACTCCCGTCAATTCTTCTTTTCCTTGGACGATGCTCAGAACCAAAACTCCGATTACCGCTCCGCAGGTTGCCAAACCGACCAATCCGAAACTGTCCTTTTCGGCGTTCTTTCCATGTTTTTTAAGAACGGAAATTCCCGTGGCCAAAGCCAGGATAAATGGGACGGTCAATGCCCCGGTTGTGGCGCCGGAAGCATCAAAAGCAATGGCAATCATCGGCACTGGGCTAACGATCGCCAAGATCAAAATTATTCCGTAGATAATGATCAAAAGAATGTAAAGAGGGAAATCATAGAGGATCCGCACCAATCCGATCATAACCAGAATTCCGACTCCGATCGCTACAAAAACAATTATCAGCCGGCTGCTGATTCCGCCTTCGGTAACGACTTCAATCTGATTGGCAAGAATTATCAGGTTCGGTTCCGCTATGGAAATGATGAACCCCAAAGCGATTCCCGCGATGATAATCAGCCATAGTTTGTTGGCTTTGGCGATCTTCCCGCCAATAAACTGGCCAACCGGAGTGATCCCGATTTCGATGCCGATCAAGAACAAAGTCAAACCGATGATAATCAAACCGGCTCCGATGACAAACCTAATGGTCAAGTCGGAACCGATCGGGGCCAGGGTCCAATTCATCAACAAAACGATCACCGTGATTGGAAAAACCGCGAAAAATACTTCTCTTAATTTAGTAAAAATGTTTCGCATTCCTGTTTTTCCCTTCTTGCGGCTTTGAGTGGATTATATCATTTTAAACCCCAATAGTCAAACAATGAGGATGAGATCTACCACAAAAAAAGGCTCCCGAAACTTCGGAAACCGGAAATTTTTTAATAATCAATTTCAAAAATGGCGAGTAAAAATTTCTTGGTCCTCAAGCAATTGTTCCACCGTGGTGATATTCAATCGATGCAGCATTTCCAAGACGTAAGGATTGTCGATCGGGGTCGGATAGAGTGATTTGTCTGCGTATTCCCGGACTTTTTCAGCGGCGATGTCCCGATTGATAAGAGACCGCGGCCCGCCCACGCAACCGCCGACACAGCCCATGCCCTCAATGAAGTTGGAATGAACCGAACCGTCATTCAATTTGGATAGCAGTTCTTTGCACTCCGACACCACGCTGGCGGTAAGGGCTTTAACCTGAATCGGTTTGTCTGGGCGAAGTTTCTTCAAGGTCAAATAAACCGCCCGGCTGACTCCCGAAGCGACCGGGTAGATTCTCCCGGCGTGCGAAGAGTGCTCCCGAACATCGGATTGAATTTGCGAAGAATCGATTTTGGCGGCTTCAAAAATATCCTGAACTTCTTTGAAGGCCAATACCACATCAATGGCATCCTTGATGTCTTCTTCACGGGCTTCGGCCTTCTTAGCCAAGCATGGGCCGACGAACACCGTAAAGGCATTCGGGACAATGTGCTTGATGACGCGGCCGGTGGCGATCATCGGCGAAACGGATTTCGGGACATGCGTCATCATTTCCGGGTGCATTTTCCGAATCATCTGGATCCACATTGGGCAGCAGCAACTGGTCAGCACATAATCTTGTTCATCGTGAATCTTGGCGTCAAACTCCAAGGCTTCTTAATGTCAAGATGTCCGCGAACAGGGAAACTTCCACGACCCCTTT
>CAYQUB010000209.1:0-2130 GCA_964420625.1 uncultured Bacteroidales bacterium
TTGGCTTTACCTTCATAACTAACGCGATGAGGACGACGGAATTTTGTTCTTTTAGGCATTAACATAATTATTTATCCTCCTGCTTGATCTTCTTCTCCGGTAAAACTTCTCCCAAGCTGATCCAAACTTTGACACCCAATTTTCCATAAGTCGTGATGGCTTCAGTGCAGGCATAATCGATATCCGCGCGCAGAGTGTGCAAAGATACGGTTCCTTCGTTGTAGCCTTCTTCGCGGGCCATTTCGGCTCCGCCAAGCCGGCCCGCAACCTTGGTCTTGATTCCTTTGGCTCCGGCTTTCATGGTCTTTTGGATGGCCATTTTTTGAACCCGACGGAACGAAGCCCGGTTTTCAAGCTGTTCCGCGATGTTTCTTGCCACCAGGGTCGCGTCCAAATCCGGGTTCTTGATTTCAATGACGCTCAAGAAGACGGTTTTCCCGGTCATTTTCTGTAATTCTTCGATGGCCTGAGTCTTGATGGTTCCTTCGCGTCCGATGACAACGCCCGGTTTGGCGGTGTACAAAGTCAGCATGATTTTCGTTTTGGTCCGCTCGATCTCAATCTTGGAGACATATGCTTTCTTATAAAAATCATTCAGGTATTTTCTGATCTTCAAGTCTTCGTGCAATAAGGCCGGCACTTCCAATTTGCTGGCATACCATTTAGAATCCCAATCTTTGATGATGCCGAGGCGCAATCCGATTGGGTTAACTTTTTGTCCCATTGAAGTTTCCCCCTTATGCTTTCTTCTCGTCGAGAACGATGGTGATGTGGCTGGTTCTCTTCAGAATCTTGGCCGCGCTGCCTTTGGCTCTCGGTAAAAATCTTTTCATGGTCGGCCCGTCGTTGGCAAAGGCTTCTTTTACAAAAAGCCCGGCCTGATCCATTTTATAATTGTTGACCGCATTGGCGGTTGCTGATTTGATTACTTTTTCGATGACGGCGCTTGAAGCTTTCGGAGTCAAGCGGAGAATGGCGATGGCCTCAGCCAATTTCTTTCCGCGAATCAGATCCAGGACCAAACGGACTTTGCGAGGAGAGATGCGAACGGTTTTTGCGATTGCTTTTGCTTCCATTTCTATTCCTCCTTATTTAGCCGCTGGCGCTGCCGCCGGTGCGGCTGCCGCTGCCGGTGCTGCCGATGATGTTGTAGTGCTTACGGCAGTATCTCCGGTTGTGGCTTTCTTGTCTTTTCCGTGTCCATGGAATGTTCTGGTTGGGGCGAATTCGCCTAATTTGTGTCCAACCATGTCCTCGGTAACATAAACGGGAACATGAACTTTCCCGTTATAGACACCGATCGTCAAACCGATGAATGACGGGAAAATTGTTGAACGGCGTGACCAAGTTTGAATGACTTTTTTATTGGAAGTCCCCGCTTGCGCATCGATCTTCTTCATTAGATGATCGTCGCAAAAAGGTCCTTTTTTTAATGAGCGTGCCATAATTTATTCCCTCCTAGTTACTGATGCGCCGTCTAACGATCAGGTTAGATGACTTTTTCTTGGAATCGCGGGTCTTGACGCCGCGGGCATTCTTGCCCCACGGGGTCATCGGATGTTTACGTCCGATCGGAGCTCGTCCTTCGCCGCCGCCATGAGGATGGTCATTCGGGTTCATCGCTGAACCGCGGACGGTCGGGCGAACGCCAAGGTAACGGGTTCTTCCGGCTTTCCCGATCCCGACCAATTCATGATCGGAGTTGCTGACGACGCCGATGGTGGCGCGGCAGATGCCAATGATTTTTCTGACTTCGCCGCTCATGAGGCGGATGATGACGTATTTGTCTTCACGTCCAAGAATTTGGGCGCTGGTTCCGGCGGCGCGGATCAATTGTCCGCCGTGTCCGGGACTCATTTCGATGTTGTGAACGAACGTTCCGACCGGGATCTTTACCAGCGGCAGGTTGTTGCCGACCAGAATGTCGACTTCTTCTCCGGAAATGATGGTCTGTCCGACACTCAATCCCTTCGGAGCGATGATGTAACGTTTCTCGCCGTCCGCATAATTGATGAGGGCGATGAAAGATGAACGGTTCGGATCGTATTCGATGGTGGCTACTTTTCCGAGGATCCCGTCTTTATCGCGTTTGAAATCGATGATGCGGTATTGGCGTTTGTGTCCGCCGCC
>CAYQUB010000210.1:0-2119 GCA_964420625.1 uncultured Bacteroidales bacterium
TAGACCATAAGGAGGAAATAAAATATGGCAGTTAAAGTTGCTATTAATGGATTTGGACGAATTGGAAGATTGGCGTTCCGTTTGATGTTTGGAAGCAAGGATTTTGACATCGTTGCGTTGAACGATTTAACCGGAGCCGAAGATCTGGCCTACCTTTTGAAATATGACAGCGCGCAAGGACGCTACAAAAACGACAGCATTTCCTGGAAACAGGGAGCCATCATTGTTGACGGAAAAGAAATCAAAGTTTTCGCCGAAAAAGACCCATTGCTTTTGCCTTGGAAGGCTTTGGATGTTGATGTCGTTATTGAATGCACAGGTGCTTTCACCAGCAAAGACAAAGCGATTGCCCACATCACTGCTGGCGCAAAACGCGTCATCATTTCCGCACCGGCTAAAGGCGAAGGAATCAAGACCATTGTTTACAATGTCAACCACAAGACTTTGGACGGAAGCGAGGAAATCATTTCCGCGGCTTCTTGCACAACCAACTGCTTGGCACCGGTTGCAAAAGTTTTGAATGACAACATCGGGATCGTCAAAGGCTACATGACTACCGTTCATGCTTATACCAATGACCAAAACACTCTTGACGGCCCACACAAAGCCGGAATCAAATCCCGCCGGACTCGCGCCGCTGCCGAAAACATCGTTCCGACCACTACCGGAGCCGCAACCGCAGTTGGCTTGGCCATTCCAGAATTAAAAGGAAAATTGGATGGAATTTCGCTTCGTGTTCCTACCATCACCGGATCAATTGTTGACTTGGTTTTCGAACCGGCCAAACATGTCACCGTTGCAGAGATCAACGCTTTGCTGAAAGCCAACGCGAGCGAGACTTTGGGATACACTGAAGATCCGATCGTTTCTTCCGATGTCATCGGCATGCATTTCGGATCGCTGGTTGACGCTTCCATGACTTCGATTGTTGAAGTTGACGGAAAACAACTTGTAAAAGTACTGTCTTGGTATGACAATGAAATGGGCTACACCGCTCAATTGGTCAGAACCGCCAGATACTTAGTTTCTAAAATCAACAAGAAATAACAAAACCAAAACAAAGGGAGAAAAGTAAATCTTTTCTCCTTTTTTCACGGCTTCTGTGTTATAATCTACAAATAGAGGACTAGAAAAATGCAAGAAAAAGAAAAATTAACCGCGGAATGTGTGGATCTGAATCACCAGGGCCAAGGGGTCTGCAAATTTGACGGGTTTCCGATTTTCGTGGATTACCTGCTTCCGGGGGAAAAAGCCACGATCGTCATTAACAAACTAACCAAGAACTATGGATTCGGAACGATCCTGGAATTGCTTCAAAAGAGCCCGAACCGAGCCGAACCGCGTTGTCCGGCTTTCGGGAAATGCGGCGGCTGCGAAATCATGCATCTGGATTATCCGGGCCAACTGGAATACAAAAAGCAGATGGCAATTTCCACCTTTCACAAGATCGGCCATTTGGACAATTTGCCCGTCGCCGGGATCTTGGGGATGGATGATCCTTATTATTATCGAAACAAAGTGCAGATTCCTTTTCAACAACTAAACAACAAAGCGGTTTGTGGGTTCTTCAAACGGGGATCCCATGACATTTACCCGCTTTCCGAGTGCTACATCGAACCGGTTTTGGCAACCGCCATCTCGAAGTTCCTTCGTGATCTGGTCAATGAATATCGGATCCCGGCTTATAACGAGAAGAGCCGGTCCGGAGTTCTTCGCCATGTTTTGATCAGAAAGAACATTGTTGATGAATATATGGTCGTGATCATCACCAACACGCCGACGTTCGCCAATCAGGACGAAATCGTTCGGAAATTAGTCAGTCATTTTCCAAACATCAAAACTGTCATTCACAATTTCAATCCCAAAGATTCCAACGTTGTGCTGGGGTCGAAAAGCCGGGTGCTTTACGGAGGCGGGATCCTGAATGAAAAATTATTGGGACTTAATTTTACGGTTTCGCATCAAAGCTTTTTCCAAACCAATTTTGAGCAGACCGAAAAGTTATACAAAACCGTACTGAAGTACGCTGACCCCAAGAAAAACCAAACGATCGTCGATGGCTACTGCGGCGTTGGAACCATTTCCTTATATTTGGCGGGACATTGTAAAAAAGTCATCG
>CAYQUB010000211.1:0-2088 GCA_964420625.1 uncultured Bacteroidales bacterium
ATTTCCGGTCAGCAACCGGTACTCGCCCTTATCCAAGACGGCAATTCCCACCCGGTCCGCATCCGGGTCAGTCGCCACGCATATATCCGCATTGTTAGTTTGAGCATACTTGATTGCCAGTTCAAAAGCCGCGGGATTCTCCGGATTGGGAGAGGAAACCGTTGAAAACAAAGGATCCGGGGTCATTTGTTCAGTCACAAAAATCGGATTGTAACCCAGTTGTTGCAAAAGTTTTTTGCCCAAAACCGCTGAAGTTCCATGAAGAGGAGTAAAAACGATCCGGAAATTGCTTTTATCCAACTTGGGGTTGACACTGATTCCCTTGACCCTTTTCAAATATTCATTGTTTACTTCGGCGGGAACATTCTGAACTTTTCCTCGCGCCAACAAAGCCGTAAAATCCTCGACTTTTATGTCAAAAGCATCCGGAGCCTGGGCGATTTCCGAAATGACCTGGTCAGCCAGTTCCGGAACCAATTGGCATCCGTCTTCATCATAAATTTTGTATCCGTTGTATTTTGGAGGGTTGTGACTGGCGGTAATGACAATTCCCCCGCTGGCCTGAAGATACCGAACAGCGAATGATAGGACCGGGGTTGGGGTAATGTCTTTGAATACATAAGATTTTATTCCCAGCGAGGCCAACACTTTCGCGGACTCCATGGCAAATTGCCAGCTTTTGTTCCGAGAATCATAAGCGATCACGACGGAAGCTCCGGAAGGGTGACGTTTCAAAATGTATTTTCCGTAACCATAATTGGCAAGGCGAATTGTGTAAATATTAATTCGGTTGGTCCCGACCCCCATGATTCCGCGGATTCCGCCGGTTCCAAAACTCAAGTCGGTATAAAAGGCATCCTGGAGCTGATTGTCATCCAATTTTTCAAGTTCTTGTTTCAATTCCGAATCAAGTTCCGGATGATTCAACCATTTTTGAATGTTTTGCATATTTTCTCCTTTTTAAGAAATAGCTTCGCGATCAAAGGTAATGACTAAATTGAGACTGGAATCGAGTTCTTTGACTTTGGCACTGATGGCCGTTTTGATCTCTTCGGGAGTCAAATCATATTTCAAAGGAACTACCAAATCAAAAATGATGTTGGTGTGCGTCGGTCCTTTCACGATTCGAAAATCATGAAAGGTCAAAAGCGGGTCAATCGCTTTGATGATGTCAGTGACTTTTTCCCTAAGTTCGTGAACATAGGGATTTTTTACATCGATTGGATCCATGTGAATAACCAAATTTAATTCGTTCTTCATGAAATCATGTTCGATGTTGTCAATGATGTCGTGGCTGATGTTGATGTCCACCGTGCTGTCTACTTCAACATGGGCGGTGATGAAGCTTTTGGCCGGGCCGTAATTGTGAACTATCAGGTCATGGATGCCAAGCACGCCTTCATAGGAGAGAATTTTTTTCTTGATTCGTTTTACGAAATCAGGAGTCGGCGCTTCTCCGATCAAAGGAGAAATGGTATCTTTGACCAAGCCGATGCCGCTGAAAATGATGAGAATGGAAACAACTAGACCCATGTAACCATCCAAGTTGATTCCGGAAAATTTCCCAATCAAAACCGAGACGAGAACACCGGAAGTGGCAATGACGTCATTAAAACTATCCGATGAAGTGGCCAGCAAAGCTTTGGATTTGATGAGTTTCCCATTGCTTCGGTAAAAGAACCCTTGCCAAATTTTGATGCCGATGGCCCCGATCAGAATGCCGATGGAAATCCAACTGTAATCCAATTCGGTCGGGGTGATGATTTTTAAAATCGAGTTGTACATAAGGAGAAGGCCCACCCCGAGAATCGAGAAGGAAACGATCAATCCCGACACATATTCGATTCTTTGGTGACCGAAAGGATGATCTTTGTCCGCCGGAATCGCGGAAAGCCGAAAACCGATGACGGTCACCAAAGACGAGCCGGCATCCGAAAAGTTGTTGATTCCGTCCGCCAAAATGGAAATGCTGCCGATGATTATTCCAATGGAAACTTTCGCAATGCTCAGAATCAGATTGGAAATGATCCCAACAAATCCCGCCATTTTTCCATAAGCAATTCTTATCTTGGCTTTGTTGACGCTTTT
>CAYQUB010000212.1:0-2081 GCA_964420625.1 uncultured Bacteroidales bacterium
CTGCTAAAATTGTAGATACCCATTGAAGCGTTGTTACTATTTGGTTTTTTGGTAATCTAAAATTTTAGCAGCGAAGAATTATATAAATATCTGGAAGAAGATGACCAAGATCCAACCTCCAGTAACGATTTTGGGAAGAACATCATCCCGAAGATGCTGGCCGATGGGAAAAGACTGTATGCTTATCCGTTCTCCGGGTATTGGAAAGACGTCGGGACCATTAACAGTCTTTGGGAAGCCAACATGGATCTTTTGGGCCAAGAACCGCTTTTTGAAACCTTTGACCCGAATTGGAAGATTTATTCGCGCAACGACCCGTTCCCGCCGCAATTCATCGCGGCCGGAGCGTTCGTTAAAAACTCCCTGATCACCGTCGGCTGCTACATTGAAGGCCGGGTCGTCAATTCTCTGCTTTCCAATAATGTAAAGGTTGGAAAAGGAGCTTTGGTCGAGGATAGCGTCATCTTCTCCAATACCGTGATCGAAGAAGGTGCTCAAGTGCGTTTTAGCATCATTGATGAAGATGTCCTCATCCGGAAGAACGGCGTCGTGGGGATCGCCAATGACCTTTCGGATAAAATCACGGTGGTTTCTTCTTCCGTTACCATTGGCGAGGGGGCTCATGTTTTGTCTGGATCAATCATCGAGAAAGATTTTGAGGGCTGAACATGGCAACTTTAGGTTTAATTTTTTCCAACATTCACGATAAAGAAATATTTGAGGTAACCCAAAACCGGACCATTGCTTCCGCTCCGATCGGCGGACGATACCGGCTGATTGATTTCACGCTCTCAAACATGGTCAATAACAACATCACCAACATCGGAGTAGTCACCAAGTACAATTATCAATCCCTGATGGATCACATTGGCAGCGGAAAAGAATGGGATTTGGCTCGCAAAAACGGCGGCTTGGTCATCCTTCCTCCTTATGGAGTCAGTTCCGATCTTTATAATTCCCGCTTGGAAGCTCTGAAGAGCATCATTAGTTTCATTCGGTACGTCAAAGCGGAATACGTGGTTTTGGCCGACTGTTACCAAGTTTGCAACATCGATTTCAAACCGATTTTTCAACAGCACTTCGAAACCAAAGCGGACATCACCTGCGTTTATCGGGAAACCGACATTAACGTCGACGATTACAGTCCGGTGGTCATGATGGAAGTCGACGAAAACAAAACGGTTGTGAAAATGGACATCCAAAAAAGCTTTGTGGGTCATGCCAACGTTTCGACCGACACGTGGATCATTAAAAAAGATTTGCTTCAATCGCTGGTTACTCAAGCCATTGAACGCAATCAGCATAGTTTCAATCGTGACATTCTCAAAGAAAACCTTGGGAACCTGAAAATCTGCGGTTACCGGTTCGATGGATATTTCGGTAACATCAGTTCACTTCAGTCTTATTATAAAGTTAATATGGATTTACTGAATAATTGCATTCGCAACGAATTATTCTACCAACCCGGTCGGGCCATCTATACCCGAGTTCGGGACTCCGCGCCGACGAAATATGGCGATCACGCGAAAATAAAAGATTCGCTGATCGCGGACGGATGCATCATTGACGGAACGGTAGAAAATTCGGTCCTTTTCCGAGGGGTTCGGATCAGCCCAGGAGCAATCGTAAAGCATTCGATCCTCATGCAGAATACGATCATCAGCGAAGGGATTTCGGTCAATCGGGTCATCACGGACAAATTCGTTTCGATCATCCATACGAAATCGATTGCTGGCAAAAACGGTGAATTAATTTACATTAAGAAAGACGGTGTCCTATGAAACAAAAAAACATCTTGTTCGTGGTGGCGGAATGCGCCAATTTTGTATCCACCGGCGGCTTGGCGGAAGTGGCAGGAAGCCTTCCGAAAGCCATAAACAAAGCCAACCGCGGTTATAAAGTCCGCGTCATGCTTCCGCTTTATAAAACCATTCTCAACAAGTATCAAAACCAACTGAAGTTTTTGGGAGAAACAACCGTCGTTTTGGCTTGGAGAAAACTTTATTGCGGAGTTTACACGCTCAAGCAAGAGGGAATCGATTATTTTTTCGTCGATAACAAGTACTATTTTGATCGTGAAA
>CAYQUB010000213.1:0-2062 GCA_964420625.1 uncultured Bacteroidales bacterium
TGTGTTGGGTGTGTTTGGTTTTGTTTTGATCCTCCAAAGGAAATTCATTCAAATAATTCGGAAGGAGAGTCATCATTTCTATGATGTGGATTAGGTTGGTATCGGCGATACTTTGGCCGAAAGTCCGAGAACTTACGAAGAATTCCCCGATTTCGGAGAAATTCTGGCCCAGTGCAAATTCAGCGAATTCGAAAGCCGGGTCTTGACTTTTTTGACCCAGGGCGAGAAAATCAAAAACATCACCAGTTCTCTGTCCTGCACCCCGAAACAAATCTACGACGCCAACGATCGGATCCGACGAAAAATAAAAGCCATCAAGAATTGACTTGACATAAGCTGTTTATTTTGGTAAAATATGTTAGTGATTTTTAAGGTGGTTTATGAGTGAAAAGATAATATTGATCTGCGAGGAATGTCTGTCTCGCAACTATACCATTCGACGAAATAAGCTTGCCAACACCGAACGTATGGTTATCAAGAAGTTTTGTCCGAAATGCAATAAACATACGATTCATAAAGAAACCAAATAGGAGGATACTATGCCTGAAAAAGATAAACCTAATGGCATTTTGGCCATTTTCACAAAAGAATATAAGTACGAAGGATTGGTTTTGCTGCTCTTATCGTTGATCGCCATTATTTTGGGTTTAATGGTTTTGATTGGCGAATCTTCCGGCGGAAGCGGCGGACTGACCATCAATGAGAACGTCTTTTTGATCGGCGATTACCCGAAAGCTTTCGCTTGGATCCTGATCATTTTGGGAGCCATGTCAATGATCCTGGCCATCTGGCCGTTCTTCAAGCCGTCCGTCGCCGAAATCAAAAGAGTAACTTGGCCGACCAAAGGCACGCTTTTCCAAAATACGGCCATTGTTTTTGCTTTCATCGTCATCATGTCATTGCTATTCTTGCTTTATGACTTTGCACTTGGATATTTGCTTCAGCTGTTTCAATGGCTAGCCGGGAAAATTTAGGTTGATCATGAACGAGCGAGCTTGGTATATAGTCCAAACCTATTCGGGGTGCGAAAATGCGGCGAAGAAAAACATCGAGCGCCGGATCGAATCCATGGATATGAGCAATCTCATTTTTAAGGTTTTGGTGCCGGAAGAGAAAGTCATCGAGAAAAAGAAGAACGGTGAAACCCATGAAGTTTTGGTAAAGCCCTATCCGGGATATGTTTTTATTGACATGATCGTCACCGACGAATCTTGGTTTATGATCCGAAATACGCCGATGGTTACCGGATTCCTGGGATCGTCAGGGGGAGGGGCCAAGCCCGTTCCTTTGAATGATGAAGAAATGGTTCCGATTTTCCGGATGTGCGGCATCTCGACCGACAAATCCTTTGATGGAAAGATCGGCGGAAAAGTTTTGATCACCGCCGGGACCTTTGCCCAACAAGAAGGGATCATTGACGCGATTGATTTGCAAAAAGGCGTCGTCCGCATTTTGATCTATGCATTTGGACGAGCTACCCCAGCCGAACTGAATTTCAGCGAAGTAAAAGTTTTATAAAAAATCATGGCATTTTTACCGATTTGGTTCGGAAAGAATGCCTTTTTAAATGGGGTGGACAATCGATAAATTTCATTTGACATCCCAACGCAAATATAGTATAATACTCAAGCGTGCAATAGTCGCAAAATCACTATTTTATTAAAAGTGGGAGAGTTTAAAACTCACATTACACCACATTACGGACAAAAGGAGGTGTGTCTCGGACTATGAAAAAAGTTACGAAAGTCGTTAAATTACAACTTGCAGCGGGAAGAGCAACGCCAGCGCCACCAGTTGGACCAACGCTTGGACAAACCGGCATCAACATTCAACAGTTCTGCCTTCAGTTCAACGAAAGAACCAAGGACATGGTTGGCAATGTCGTCCCGGCAGTTATTTCGGTTTATGAGGATCGTTCTTTTTCTTTCATCACAAAGACTCCACCAGCTTCTGATTTACTGAAAAAAGCAGCTGGAATTACAAGCGGTTCCGCTAATTCAAAGACAACCAAAGTCGCAACAATCTCGAAAGACAAAATTTTAGAGATCGCGAAAACCAAATT
>CAYQUB010000214.1:0-2040 GCA_964420625.1 uncultured Bacteroidales bacterium
TTATCAAGGCGCCGAAATCAGGCCTTTTTCCATCTTTATACTACCATTTTGTTTGAAAACCGCCAATGGTTTTTTTAGCCTTTCAAAAATAATAGAATTAATATGGCAAAAAAACCTTTACCGTTTTTTATATTATAACACAATCATATAATTCTCTTCACATATAAAACGAAAAAATGAAGAAACTTATTCACAAGAGAAAATAAAAAACCGTCCGAGAAAAGTTTCGGACGGTTTTAAAATTAATTTTTAGGCTTCTAAGTATAAAGCTTCAAGAACTTCCGCGTATTCTTTGACGGTGATCGAAACGCTGGCTAATGCGGCAGCGGAGTTGGCAACATCCAAGTCTCCGGTGACAGCGTCAACCACGATTTCGCCATCCCAACCATTTTCCAAAACATAATCGGTTAACAATTTAACTTGTTCAAACCATTCTTTTTGGCCGGTTGCGGTCAAATAAGCTTTGTATGCGTTCAATCCTTCAACAGTATCCAAATTTTGTTTTGTATAAACTGGATCAGTATCATTAGAGTTGTGCAATCCGTACAAATAACCTAATTCTTGTTTGGATTTTGCATTCCATGCAAATTCTCCGGCGGTTACTTTTCCTTGTAATGTATCAAGAAGAATGCTAGTATATTCGCCTTCAGCATTAACCATTGCGGTTGCCCAAACGATGTTGGCGCCGTTTGCCAGGACGGTCTGAACTTTTCCAGCGATTGCCAATTCAACGGCTTCCGCTGCTAAATCAGAATATCCGCCGTCTTTAATGGTAACGCCAGTAACGTTGTTGATGGCTGAAGAAGTTGCATCGACAGTGATGGCTTCAGGGCCTTGAGCAAGGAAGAAAGCTTCCAATAAAGCAGCTTGTTCGAACCATTCTTTTTGGCCAGAGGCTGTCAAATAAGCTTTATAAGCGTTTAATCCGGCTTCAGTGCTTAAATCTTGCTTTGTATAAACTGGGTCGGTATCATTGGCATTGTGCATTCCATAGAGATAACTAAGTTCTTTCTTGGATGATGCATTGAATGCGAATGATTTCGGAGTGGTTGTTTGAAAATCAGTTTCAACAACTTCAGTTGTTGCTGGATTGTCCCCAAGGACATAGGTAGCGACTGCAGACTGTGTGCAATCAATGAAGAAGGAAACGATTTCGTCATCTTCGATGGTTACGGAAACGGAAGTCAGTTGCGGTCCCTTCTTGCTGGTCAAATCAGCCGAAAATGCGGTGTAGACTCCGTCAGCGGCGTAAGTCCGTTCTTCTTTTCCGCATGCTGATAATGCAAAAACAGAAGCAACGACAACTAACAATAAACATAACTTTTTAAACATGTAGGTTTTGTCCTCCTCTATTATTATAGACGTTAGTATTATAACACTTTTTTAAAATTAATCAACTCTAATCTGTCGATTTTGGCCGATAAATAACGTTTACTTTTCCGAATTCAAATTCTTTTCGGCTTCCTCAAGGTAAGCCTTTATCCGGTCACGCATTTCTTGTTTCCCCGGTTTGCACAGCGTCGAGCTGGCTTTTCCCGCTACAAGTTGAGCCGCCAAGCCGTTGCATCCCGGATAACCGCAGCTGCCACAATTATAGCCCGGAAGCATCTTGGTTACTTCTTCCAGCCGCGGGTCGACTTTCACGGCGAACACTTTAGACAAAACCCCGATCAAGACTCCAGACAATCCGCCAATGCCGGCTAAAAGAATGGCGGGCAAAAATAAAGTCGAAAATGTAGATAATATCATGTTAAATCACCCCAACAAATTTGGCGAAAATCATCGACATCAAACCGGCGGTGATCAGGCCGATCGGGACCCCTTTAAAAGCAGCCGGGACATTCGAAGCATTGATTTTTTCGCGCATTGAGGCGAAGATGTAAATGACAAACAAGAACCCGACCGATGACGCAAATGACATCACGAATGATGACAAAAGCGTGTAGTCCGGGGAAGCAACGATGGTGGCCATTCCCAAAACGCCGCAGTTGGTGGTAATCAAAGGAAGGTAAATTCCCATGGCCTTATACAAAGCCGGAG
>CAYQUB010000215.1:0-2030 GCA_964420625.1 uncultured Bacteroidales bacterium
CCATTCAGCATCTTGCTTCCCACACTCAATACATCAAAGAAATCCGCGCAGGGGATATGATCATTCCCAAGAAGATCCTTACCACCAATGCGGATTTGCAATATGCGATTTATGAGAACCGTTTCATTAAGACGCTTATCAATCGTTTGTACGCTTTCGTATCCAACCGATATGAGGTCATTAAAACCAATTTTGAATCCTTTCAGAAGAATCACGTCAATATGGATTCGCATTTTGAAATCAATAAAAGCGAAGTTTCGATCAACATTGACTTGCTAATTAAGAAGGATTTGGACAACGAAGAGATCAACAAACACAACAAAGAGTTGTTGGCACGGGCCAAACATCTGAAAAATTTGATCAGCAGTTACAAGATGTCGCCTTTTATTATAGAACTAAAAGATGCGAAGCCGGTTGTCCCGCCGATCATGAAGACCAATATCATGCTTCATAATGCGGATTTTCGGAATGCCTACACTTTATGGCTGTTTTTGGATCGCTACAACATTTTGGGTTATGACGTTGATGTTCAGTCGAAGAATCTTCCGGTCGGAAGCCCTTACTTAAAATCTTTGTACCGCTTGGGATTGCTAACTTACTCGACGATTATTTGTAATCAAAAAGAACGCCAGGAAACTTATAAAAACCTGAAAATAGTCGAATACTCGAAAAAAAGGACTAAACAGGCCCGGACCCATATTGATGACATCGTTCAAAATCCGGATGCCATCATCATAGAAGACAATGCCATCAACGAATACTACCTCAATCAGAACAAAAAAGTCTTCAACAAAAGACTGGAAGAAATCCTGTCCGAGACTCACAACTATGATACGGCTTTGAGAAGAGCATTGAATCAAACCATAGCGATCACCAACTCTTTGTATAAAGCGGTTTTCGAATTCTCGGACGAAGAAGACATTTTCACCAAGTTGGTAAAGAATGTTGACTTGGATGATGCCTTGAACAAGGCCAAAAACCAAGCCCACATCGCGCGGATCATTCGAGAAACCAAAGAAGTCGATTATAATAAAGCCATCCGTTTGGAAAAGAAATTGATGCAAGACATCGATAATCTCAACGGCCAAGTGATCATCCGTGAAAAAGAACGAATGAAAGAAGCCGTAAAAGCCGAACAGATTGCTTTGATGAAGAAAGAACGCGAACGGGCAAAACAAAACATCAAAGTTCTTGAAGACGAGCTGAAAGGTGTTTTGGCCAACCGCCAAGTATTGCATGGACAACAAACAGCCCTCAACAAAGCTCTCAAAGATCGCAAACTGGCAATTACCAAGACCCAAAAGGAACTCATCAAGAAAGAACAGCAAAAGGCCATGGAATATCGGACTCGCGAATTGTTGAAGATCCGCGAGCGGGAGAAGAAAGCTAAGGAAAAAGCCGCTCTCAAAGAAAAACTGATGAAACAAAAAGCTGAAGCCACTTTGAAAGCAAGACAAAAGCAACTTGAAAAAGAAGCCCAAATTAAGATCGAAGCCGAACTGAAGAAAATACGGGCCAAAAGTAAAGTCCCCGGCCCATTAAAGGCCCCCGAAGAGACTAGCAATAATTCGAACAAATAATGAAGGAAGGTGAAGCCAATGGCAAATTTCATGACCGGTTCACCAAAGCGGATGCTCATTGTTTCGCTGAGTACTTTTGTTGTTGCCTTAATGGCGGTGATTTCTATGGGGTTTGCGTGGTTCTCATTAAACAATTGGGGCAAGAGCTCCATGGTGGCCACAGTTGGCGAAATAAACGCCAACTACGAGTTTTATGTTTATCTTGATCAAAGCCGGCTTGGCGACCCGAATCCAGCCATTTCCAATGATTGCTCCTCCAGTTCGGATGACGGCTGTTATTGGCTGATTGAAAATACCAGTAATCCAATCAATGAGCCGGTATTTAAATTCGGAGATAGTGATGGAATCATTCCCGGAAATAAATTTTCGTTTGCCTTAAAAGTCACCAATATTGGCAACATGGATGCCTATGTTGACGTTAGTTTCAAAAATCTGGTTTCGGAAGGTTTT
>CAYQUB010000216.1:0-2021 GCA_964420625.1 uncultured Bacteroidales bacterium
TATGTTTTGGATCAAAACGCCAAAATCGTGTTATTCTCCCATTTGGGAAGAGTTGAAAAAGAAGAAGACAAACTGACCAATTCTTTGGCTCCGGTCGCCCAGCGCCTGAGCGAACTTTTGAAACAAAAAGTATTGTTCATTGACCAGACCCGCGGCGAGAAATTGGAAAAAGCCATCAAAAACATGAAACCGCGCGACATCCTGATGTTTGAAAACACCCGCTTCGAAGATCTGAACGGGAAAGCGGAATCAAAGAACAATCCGGAATTGGGAAAATACTGGGCTTCTTTGGGCGACATTTTCGTTAATGACGCCTTCGGGACCGCCCATCGCGCCCATGCTTCGAACGTCGGGATCGCCAGCAACATGAATGATGTCGTGGCGGGATTCCTGATGGAAAAAGAAATCAAATTCATCGGCGACGCCGTTGACAACCCGGTTCGGCCGTTTGTTGCCATCCTCGGCGGTGCCAAAGTCAGCGATAAGATCTCGGTCATCGAAAACCTCTTGAAGAAAGCCGATAAAATATTGATCGCCGGCGCCATGGCCTATACCTTCTTCAAAGCCCTCGGCTATGAAGTCGGACTGTCCAAATGCGAGAACGATTATGTGGAATTCGCGAAATCTTTGCTTGAAAAAGGCAAAGGAAAGATCGTTCTTCCGGTTGATCACGCCGTAAGTTTGGAGTATTCCGAAACTGCAAAATTCGAAGTTGTTGATGTCAAAAAGACTCCGATTGACAAAATGGGGCTGGACATCGGACCAAAGACCGTGGCTTTGTTCAAAAAAGAACTCCAAGGCGCCAAGACCGTGGTTTGGAACGGACCGGCGGGAGTGTTCGAATTTTCTCAATTCGCTTACGGAACCAAAGCCATCTGCGAAATGCTGGCCGAATTGCCTAACGCCACTACCGTCATCGGGGGCGGAGACAGCGCTGCGGCTGCGATCAAATTCGGATTTGAAAACAAATTTACGCACATATCCACGGGGGGCGGGGCCAGCCTTGAATACCTGGAAGGCAAAGAACTGCCGGGAGTAGCTGCGATCGACGATGACGAATGCCATTGCTCGTGCGGTTGCTGCCAATAAAAAAAAGAGAGAAGATCAATGAGAAAACCTGTAATAGCCGGAAACTGGAAAATGTTCAAGGTTCGCGATGAAGCCTTGCAATTCATGTATACCGTTGCGGATAAAGCGCCAAGCCTGGAAAAAGTCGAAAGCGTCGTTTGCGCTCAATTCACCGTTCTGAGATGTCTGGTCAAAAGACAAGGAGACAATGTCCGGGTCGGTGCTCAAAACATGCATTTCTTGGATGAAGGAGCCTTTACCGGAGAAGTATCCACTCCGATGCTCAAAGCCATCGGCGTCGAATATGTAATCATCGGCCACAGCGAACGCCGGGCGATGTTCAACGAAACCGATGAAACCGTCAATCTGAAGCTTAAAAAAGCTTTTGAAAAAGAATTGCATCCGATCCTTTGCGTCGGTGAAACCTTTGCTCAACGCGAAAAGAAACTGACCAACCGCGTTCTTAACCGTCAGCTGAAACTTGATTTGGCGGGTTTAAACGCCGAACAAGTCAGCAAACTGATCATTGCTTATGAACCGATTTGGGCGATCGGAACCGGTAAAACCGCTACTTCCGAAGTCGCCAACGAAGCTTGCAAACACATTCGCAAGCAAGTCGCATCTTTGTTCAATCCGGAAGTTGCCAACGCCCTCCGCATTCAATACGGCGGAAGCGTAAAACTCGGGAACATCAAGGAATTGATGAGCATGCCGCACATCGACGGCGCCTTGATCGGCGGAGCCAGCCTGAAAGCCGAGGATTTCCTCACTTTCTTGGAAGTGGCCGCTGCCGCGAAAGCAGCTGAATAAAAAAACAGGTCAGCCCAAGCCTTGGGCTGACTTTTTGATTTCTTCCGTTTGTTATGCGGATATTTCTTGACTTTTGACGGGAAAATGATATAACCTGAGTTTGACACTTGTTATGCGATAAAACGGTAATTTTGTGATTAAGC
>CAYQUB010000217.1:0-2016 GCA_964420625.1 uncultured Bacteroidales bacterium
CCCAATTTTTTGAATTGAATTTTGATGGTGTTGCATTTAGATATATAATATACCAAGTCTTTGGCTGATCCGGTTTTCCTTAACTTTCAGTTTTGGTTATGTTATAATGAAGTATCATTCTCCTGGAGGGACCATGAACAAAAGAATATTCATCATCGGCGGCGGCGCGGCGGGAATGGCCTGCGCCATCACCGTCAAACAAAATCACCCGGAGTATTCCGTAACCATCTTGGAAAAAAATGACCGCATCGGGAAAAAGATCCTGAAGACCGGCAACGGACGCTGCAACTTAAGCAACCGGAAAATGGAAACCTCATTTTATAATGACCCGGTTTTTTTGGGAATCTGTCTGTCCCAATTTTCCGTGGAAGACCTCCTTCATTTTTTCAAAACCCTCGGTTTGTTCGTGAAAGACGACGGTTCGACCCGGCTTTACCCCCATTCTGAAACCGCGACCACGGTGATGGAAGTTTTGCGCCAAGAAATTTCGCGTTTTGGGATTGAAGTCGTCTGCAACTGCCAAGTCATGGAGATCAAGAAAAACAAAACCTTCATCCTTGGTACGACCCAAGGCCTTTTCGAAGCCGATGTGGCGGTCATGACCACCGGATCGCTTGCTCAGGAAGCGACCAACGGCTATCAGCTTTTGGAAACCCTCGGTCACCGGATCGTTTCCCTTCGGCCGGGACTGGTGGCCATCAAGACGAAGGAGAGTCTGAAAAGCCTTCAAGGACTGCGCGTGAAATGCGCGGCGTCGGTTTTTGAGGGAAAGACCCTTTTGCATCAAGACGAAGGCGAGATCTTATTCAAAGTTGACGGATTGTCGGGGATCTTGTCTCTGGACTTATCCCGGTATCTGAACAAAGACAACCGGATCGTTTTGGATCTGTTCCCGGGACGGGAAGATTTGTTCCTGGAGATCTCGGAGATCCTTACTCGCAAGAATCTGGAAAACGCCCTTTTGGGAATGCTTCCGAAAATGCTGGTTTACGAGATCCTCAAGCGAAATCCCGAATTGAATTTGGGAAAAATCGTTCATTGCCTTCATAACCTGGAGTTCTCGGTCATCGGGACTTATGGATTTGATTCCGCCCAGATTACTTTGGGAGGAGCCGACGTTTCGGAGATCAACCCGGATTTTTCGTCCAAAAAAGTCCCTGGACTATACCTGGCGGGCGAAGTTTTGAACATTGACGGTGCTTCCGGCGGGTATAACCTGCACTTTGCGTGGATGAGCGGAATTTTGGTCGGAAGAGCCATTTCCGGTTTTTGAAAAAAAATTTAAACTGTTTACTAATCACTGGTTTTGTAGTATAATTTACCATAGAAAGCGTGGAATTACAATGAATTTACCCAACCGTCTGACTTTGGCGAGGATCGGCATGATTCCTTTGATCATCCTCATTCCGCTGATTCCGTTTTTCAATAATACCGTTCTTTTCGGAGACGTGGCTGCGCAAACCGAAGTTACTTTGGAAAACCTCATCGTCCTGATCGTTTTCGCCGTGGCTTCGTTTACGGATTTCTTGGACGGCCACATTGCCCGGAAACGCAATCTCATCACCGATTTCGGAAAATTCATGGATCCTTTGGCTGACAAATTATTGGTTTTGGCCGCCCTCATCGTTTTGCTTGAAAGAGGAAGAATGGCCGCTTTTGGAGTCAGTTTGGGATTCGTAGTCACCTTGATATTGGCCAGGGAGTTTATGGTCACCGGAATCAGATTGATCGCGGCCAGCGATAACCTGGTCATCGCCGCCTCCAAACTCGGAAAATTCAAGACGGCTTCCCAAATGGGAATGATCATCGTCTTGTTGCTGCACAGCTATCCGTTCACCTTTTTGGGAACCGCGGCTCAGAACTGGGCGACGCTGGTTCTCGTGGCTTTGGCGGGCGGGCTGACCTTGATTTCCGGAGTGGATTATTTCATCAAAAACAAAGACATTATCTTAAGAAGCAAATAGGAGACTAACTATTAGTAGTCAACAGAAATATTTATTTATTTTTTTGAAGCTT
>CAYQUB010000218.1:0-1975 GCA_964420625.1 uncultured Bacteroidales bacterium
CAACCTTCAGATCGAAGAAGCGGCTTTGACCGGCGAATCGCAGCCCGTCGAAAAAGACGGAAAAATTACTTATTCCGAGACCAAACAGTTGGCTGAACGCCAGAACATGGCTTTCATGTCAACCTTGGTAACTTACGGAAAAGGCAAAGGCATCGTTTCGGATATCGGCATGAACACCGAGATCGGGAAGATTGCCACCATGCTGGACACCGTTGAAGAAGGGAAGACCCCGCTTCAGAAAACCATCGATGAATTTGCACGGGTCTTGGGAATCATTTGCATCATCGTTTCCGTCGTCGTTTTCCTGTTGGGATTGCTCCAAAAGATGGATATTTTTACCATTTTCTTAACCTCGATCGCTTTGGCGGTCGCGGCCATTCCGGAAGGTTTGACAGCGGTCATTACCGTCGTTCTGGCTTTGGGAATGCAGAGAATGGTCAAACGCCATGCGATCATCAAGAATTTGTCCACGGTTGAAACTTTGGGACAAGCCACCGTCATCTGCTCCGATAAAACCGGAACTTTGACCCAAAACAAGATGACCGTCAAAAGAATCTACGATTTATCCAAAGAATATCAAGTATCGGGAACCGGATACAACCTCGAAGGCAAAATCACTTTTAACAATGAGCCACTGGTTCCGAACCAAAATACCGACATCATGATGAAGATTTGCCTATTGTGCAATGACGCCAAACTGGAAAGCCAAGACAAGGTCTTGGGAGACCCGACCGAAGGCGCGCTTCTGGTTTTAGCCGCCAAAAGCGGATTGGACTTGGCGACTAGGGAAGAAACCTATCCGCAGTTCAATGAATATTCGTTTGATTCCGATCGCAAACTGATGACTTCCATCAACAAAATCGGGAATGAGTACTATGTTCTGACCAAAGGCGCCTGCGATCAATTGATCAAAAAATGCGACTTTGTCAGCCTTGACGGCATCGTTCGCCCAATAACCGCCGAAGATAAAAAAAACATTCTCAGCCAAAACGAGGCCTTTTCGAAACAGGCCTTCCGGGTTTTGGGCTATGCTTACCAAACCACCGCTGAACCGCTTCGAAACGACTTGGAACAAAGTTTGGTCTTCGTAGGATTGACCGCGATGATTGATCCGCCGCGCGAGGAAGCGGCCGATGCCATCAAACTTTGTCATCACGCGGGAATCCGTGTCATGATGATCACCGGCGACCACTTGACCACCGCGAAAGCCATTGCGACCGAACTGGGAATTTTAAAACCGGGACATCTGGCCTTATCCGGTGAAGACACCGAAAACATGTTCGATGAAGAATACGAAGAAGCCATCATGAAATGCGACGTTTTCGCGCGCAGCACCCCGAAAGATAAAATCCGCATTGTTGGGGTCTTGCAAAAACACGGCGAGATCGTAGCCATGACCGGAGACGGAGTCAATGATTCGCCAGCCTTGAAACAAGCCGACATTGGCGTTGCAATGGGGATCACCGGCACCGAAGTCTCCAAAGAAGCCAGCAACATGATCCTGACCGATGACAATTTCTCTTCGATCGTTTCCGCGGTCGAAGAAGGCCGGGTCATTTATAGCAACATCCGTAAATTCACCATTTATTTGGTTTCTTGCAACATCGGCGAGATCCTGATCATTCTCCTTTCGATGATCTTCGGATTTTTGTTCCAAAATTTCATCCCGCTATTGGCCATTCATTTGCTTTGGATCAATCTGATGACCGACTCCTTCCCGGCTTTTGCCTTGGGAATGGAAGCTCAGGAACCGGGAATCATGGATCAGAAACCGCGTAACGCGAAAGAAAAACTATTGGACAAGCACACGCTGACCAAAATATTCATCCAGGGTTTTGGTTTGGCTCTGGCCGCCTTGTTAAGTTTCTATATTGGCTTGAAACTCCACGGAGCTTCGCTTACCCAAGCCCGAACGATGATTTTTGTTACCGTTGTTTTCGGAGAATTGTTCCGCTCCTATTCCGCCCGTTCGGAA
>CAYQUB010000219.1:0-1959 GCA_964420625.1 uncultured Bacteroidales bacterium
GTAAGTTGAAAGATCCGCATCAATCGCATCATCATCAATGAATTTCAAGTAATTCTTCGGGTTGAACAAGCCCTGAGTATCAATTTGGGTATGGATGTCGCCGATGAATTCCGAAATTTCCAATAGCTGTGCCAGAGTAACGGCGCTGTTGTTGATCTTGCACAGACTTTTCCCATTGGCGAATATTTATCTTTTGATGATCAAGGTTTCATCGGGCTCGATATCTTCGCCGAGAAGGTCGAAGATTTCTTTTCGGGGATTGAAAAAAACGCCTTCGATGGTGGCTTTGTTTTCTCCAAAACGAATTAATTCCGATGAGGCCCGCTTTCCGAAAAGCAAACCGATGGCATCAATGATCAAAGATTTTCCGGCCCCGGTCTCACCAGTCAGAACCGTCATGGCCTCATGAAAATCAATTTGCATGTTATCGATGATGGCAAAGTTTTTTACACTCAATGAAATCAGCATAGTTTATCCTTTAAAGTACTTTTTTATGATATCGCGAATGTCCAAACCCAATTCTTTCTTTAAAGCTTTGGTAGAGCCGCTGGTCACAAATTGGTCGTTGATGGCAATCGCTTCGATATCCAGATTTAAATGATTCAGAGTATTGGCTTCGATGATCAAAGAAGCGAGAGAGCCGTTCAATTCAACTTCTTCGTAAATGATGACCTTTTTTCCGGATAACTGTTTTAAAAGGTCAAAATCAAGCGGTTTGATGAAACGGGCATTGATGATCCCGGCTTCCAGTTTTTCTTCTTCAAAAATCCGCACCAGTTTATTGACGACGGGACCGTAAGCGATCATGTTGACGGCTTGGATGGCTTTGACGACTTCCCATTTTCCGTAAACAACCGGATGTTTATTGGCAACATTCAAATAAGTTTCCCCGCGCGGGTAACGAATGACGACCGGGCCGGTCCACGAATTGATGGCTTGGTTAATCAATTCTTCGGTCTCGGAAAGATTTTTCCCCATGGTGATCGTAAAATTCGGAAGATGCGTCAGAATGGCCAAATCAAATGTCCCTTGATGGGTATCTCCGTCCGCCCCAACGATTCCCGCCCGGTCCACCAAAAACACGACATGGGCGTTGCTTCGGGAAATATCGTGATTCAAAGCATCGTAAGCCCGTTGCAAGAACGTCGAATAAATGCTGACCACCGGAAGGGTGTTCGCCCGAGCCATGGCCGAAGCCATGACGACGCTCAGTTCTTCCGCGATCCCCACATCGATGATTTGTTTGGGTAGAGCGGCGGCGAAATCATCCAAACCCGACCCATGGATCATGGCCGGACAGATGATGGTGATCTTCGGATTTTGCTTGGCCAGTTTTAACATGATATCGCCAACGCCTTGGCTCCAAAAGATTTTTCCGGGAGCAAGGGTCTTCTTCGGCTTTCCGGTTTGAATGTCAAACGGGCCGATTCCATGCCATACTCCGATTCGGTCTTCTTCCGCCAAACCATAGCCTTTGCCCTTGATGGTTTTGACGTGGATGATGATCGATTGGTTATTTTTCTTGGCGTATTCAAAATAACGGATCAACGCCCGAAAATTATGGCCGTTGATCGGTCCGAAATAACGAAAACCCAAAGAGTTCATATAGGTATTTTTGTAAGCGAGGTTTTTTAAGGCTTCTTTGAGATCGTAAAACCAATTCCGGATGAATTTTGGAGTTATCATCTTTAAAAGCTGATAGGATTTATGGATCCGGATGCGATTGAATATTTTCGATAGCGACCCAACATTCTTAGAGATCGACATTTCATTGTCATTTAAAATGATGATCGCCTTTTGGTCTTTCCGGCCGCCGAGATAATTCAAACCTGAGAGAGCCAAACCATTTTGGATGGCGCCGTCGCCAATGATGGCGACCACCTCGCCGATGTCCTCCCCCTTGGCTTTGGCTTCCAAAAAGCCGGCCATTCCACACACCCACCAAACACACCCAACACA
>CAYQUB010000220.1:0-1884 GCA_964420625.1 uncultured Bacteroidales bacterium
AGGACTGCCGATTCATCAGACCAATGCCAATCTTTACATGACCGTCATCCGAGGAACCCTTAATCTGGGACTAAACGATCAAACGGTTATGGAATATGAAACCGGGACCGTCATAAACATCCCAAGCAAGACGACCATGAACGCCCGAAACACTCATGATGCGGTTTTGGAATTGATCGTGGTCAAAGCTCCTGCTCCCGGAAAGAACTGATTTTTGGAGTATGAAACTGAATTTGATCGAATGGATGAATGAAGGCGATGTGGCGATCCGCTACTGGGTGGTCCGCGATTTGCTTGAAGACCAAAAATTGGCCAAGCAATTCCGTGAAAAGATCGCAACCGAAGGTTGGGGCCCGGCTTATCTTGCCCTTCGCGATCCGGAAACCATGAAGTGGGGAAATGGCATTTATAGCCCGAAATGGATCTCCACCCATTATACGCTTTTGGAACTAAAAAACTTAGGTCTGATCCCCAACCGGGAATTTAAACAGAGTGCTCAGCTTTTGCTTGATTGCATGTGGCAAAACCAAGGTTTGGTTCGCAAAGACCGCTATCAGGACCTGAGCGTTTCCGCCATGATCCTGAATATCTGCGCTTACGGAAAACTGATTTCCGAAAAGCTTTCGGAAATCGTTGATTACATTTTGAAGAATCAAAAAGAAGATGGCGGCTGGAACTGCGACCGGGCATCCCTTAAAGGATCGCTTCATACTACTTTGTCGGTGCTGGAAGCCTTCTTGGAATTTGAAGAAAGCGGGTATACTTACCGGCTGGAAGACATTCATCGAGCCATTCCCGAAGGCGAAGAATTCATTCTCCGTAAACATCTGTTTCGGTCTTGTCATTCCGGAGAAATCATTCATCCGAGTTTTTTGATTTGCCCCTATCCGTCCCGATGGCAATACGATATTTTAAGAGCTTTGGAATACTTTGCGAAATCGGGGCATCCATATGATCCGCGGATGGGAGAAGCTTTGAACATTCTCATTGAAAGAATGGATGAGAACGGGAAAATGCCCGTTGAAAAAGCCCATCCCAATTTGGTGTTTTTCCGATTGGAATCCGGGCGGTCCAAAAGCCGAATCAACACTTATCGGATGCTGGTGGTTTTGAAGGCTTTCCGACCGGCTTTATTTTCTGAACTGATTTAAAGACCCCAAAGGGAAAAAATTCCCATAGAGAAGCAATTCCCTTTGGGATGCAATTCCCTTTTTTTCTATTTTAAAACCGTTATAGGTAACCCATTTTGTTATTTACAAACCGGAATAATTGGGTATAATGATATTCAAAAGAACATTATTTGGTGAAAACATGAAAGTATTGTCGATCATTGATTCTTTCAAGGGAACGCTGACTTCTTTACAGCTTGGACAGATCATGTCTGAAGAGCTTAACAAAAAGGGAATCGAAGCCGATTACATCCCCATTTCCGACGGCGGAGACGGGTTTTTGGACGTAATCGAGATGGTTGCCAAACAGCCGCGAGTCGAAGTGACGGTTTCCGATCCTTTGGGACGGAAGATCAAAACTTATTTTTTATATGATGAAAATACTAAAACCGCTTATTTGGAACTGGCAAAAAGTAGCGGCCTAAATCTGCTCTCCGAAGTCGAACTGAATCCTAATGTTTCGTCAACTTTCGGTCTTGGGGAAACAATTGAACAAGCCTTGGCACGCGGAGCCAAAAAAATGATCGTTGGCATCGGCGGAAGCGCCACCAATGACGGCGGATCCGGGATGCTGGAAGCTTTGAGTTGCCGATTTTTTGATTCTGAGGGCTATTTGCTTTCTTCAATTTGGCTAAGGCGATCAAGTTGACCTCCCGAAAGCGAAGAAAGCAAATAGCCCTCAGAATCAAAAAAAAACCCAAACACACCCAACACA
>CAYQUB010000221.1:0-1847 GCA_964420625.1 uncultured Bacteroidales bacterium
GCCCGACTCCGGAATAAACGAGCAGAAGGCTTTTGGTTTCCTTTTTGGTTTCCATGACGACCAGAATGAGAAGAAAAATGAGGAAAGCGGCGAAATGAACGATATCCAAACGGTCGCCAAGGCCCAAGTAAAACACATAAACCAAATTAAGCAGATAACAAAATGCGACCGCGATCGGAAAGTATAGTTTGTTAAGCAAGCGGTGAGAATCGGAATCCTCGGTCTTGGTCACAAAAAAGCCGCTGACCTGATAATGATAAATCAGGAAAATGAACCAGCCGACGGGGATCGCCAAGGCCGCTCCCGCGAAATAGATCATGGTTGGGATCTCCAGAATGTCTCCCAGCCATTCAGGCAGGAACTCGGCCATCATGGAATTATGCCAACCCAAGAAAAACAGCGCCGTCAAAACGGTATAGGTGACGAAAAGACTGGTTTGGATCCGGAAAATTTTGTTTTCCATGGTTTCCTCCGATCGGTCCCGTCCGGGCAATGGTCATTCGGTAACGGATATGTCTTTTTTGCGATTGAAATACTGGAAAAGAAACGAACCGAAGATGATCACGACTCCGCCGATGAGGGTTCGCAGCGTCGGTATCTCCGAAAGGATGAGAACGCCGTAGAGGGTGGCCAAAAACGGAGTAAGAAATGAGAAATTGGTGACGGTGGTCAGTTTTTCGGTCCTTCCGACCGCGGCCGACCACATTAATGTTCCCGCGCCGCAGACGATGATCCCGAGGATGATCACTACCCAAATCGTGGCCTCCGAAGCCGCCGCCAGTTCGGCGATCGCCGGCGGTGCATAAAAGGACATCATCAGTAGACAGGCCAAAATACTGTAAACGCCGATCTCCAGGGGCGTATATTTTTTGATCAGGAATTTTTGAGTGACATTGTATATGGCCAGAAGAAACGCCGAAACAAAGATCAAGGCCGTTCCCAAATTAAAGTTCAAAATTTCTTTGGAAGCAAACATGATGATCAGGCCGGCGAATTCCACCGCCACCGCCGCATAACTCCATCCCGCGATCTTTTCTTTGAAAACGATGGCGGCCAGAATGACCGTCATGATCGGAAAGGTTCCCATGATCATGCTGGCCACCGAGACTTCGACCGTTTTCAGACCGAGATTGAAAAACAGGCTGAACGCCGCGTATCCGGAGAACCCGGAAAGCAGAAACCAGGGGATGTCTTTCAGTTTCGGAAGCCGGATCTTGTTGAAGATGGCGGCGGACAGAAAAAACACGGCCGTCAGGACATGTCTGATAAAAGCCAGCGGGATCGGAGAGAAATCCTGAAGGGCATATTTGGACAGGGCATTGGCGGACGCTCCGATCAGGGTGGCTCCGAAAGCAAGGATCAAGGTTAATTTTTCGCGTTTTTTCATAAGGGCGCCATCCGTTTCCAGTGGCATCATTATACTCCGCTTCCCCTTTTTTCACAAGTAAAAAAAAGCATATTGCGATCAATATGCTTTTCAGGGGGCGGCTCTGAAAAAAGAAAAAAAGTTCAGAGCCAGGGGCGATGACCGGGCCATAACCCCAACGGCCCCAGTCATCTATTTCGAGAAAGATGGAAACGATAAGGGAGATTCGTGCTTTCCTCAACATAAGCCTTCCCTTTCGGGAACCCGTTGTAATGGTTGCTTTTGGGTGTAAGCAGGAGTTGGGCGAACCAGTACTACAATAATAAAACGATTAAATGTTCGTTTTTATTCGCTTTTTCGGATTATTTTCGCATAAAACAAAAAAAGCCACAAAAATGGCTTTTTTTATTGAGTATGTTAAATAAGTGGGGGTTAAGGTATGGCTGTTAAATAACTGGGGGTGTCCCCCACTTTTTTAACA
>CAYQUB010000222.1:0-1394 GCA_964420625.1 uncultured Bacteroidales bacterium
CCGGTGGCCAGGACAACCCCTTGTTTCTTGGCCAGTTCGGACGTGACTTCGGCTTCTTTTTGGCGGAAGGCTTCCACGGTTTGCGTCTTTAGGACCGTCGGAAGATCAAATCCGCGCTTTTCCAGTTCCGCGTCGCCATCAAAAAACGGCTTGTTCAGAAGACTGCTTAATTGCTTTCCGACCGTGGTTTTTCCGGAATATGGCATTCCGATCAGCACGATGTTGGCCAAACGCCGTTTCAGGGCCGAATATTCTTCGCCGATTTGGGAAACGACATCTTTTCCGGTCCAAAATTTCAAGGAATAAGCCGCCTGAGCCACTAACATGGGTAATCCGTTGATCGCTTTTAGTTTATTTTGGCGAGCTTCATTCAGAAGCGGCGAAAAACGCGGGTTGTAAATAACATCAATGACGGCTTGCAAATTCAAAAATCCGGAAAGCGGAAACAGCGGTTCCGCTTCAGGGCTTGGGAAGATCCCGTAAGGGGTCGCATTGATCAAAAAATCGGCGTTAGCATGCTTCTGGTATTCAGTCAAAGGAATCTCGCCCGGGTTTCGGACCTCCCGAACCAGTTTGACGATTTCTTGGCAGTTTCGGTCTTTCAAAACTTGTTCAATGGTCCGGGAAGTGGCACCGTTGCCAATGATGAGGGCCTTTTTTTGGGAAACATTCAGATGAAAATGATCAAGCAACCAGGAAAATCCGAAGTAATCAGTGTTTTCCCCAAGCAAACGCCCGTTCTTCTTCACGATCGTGTTGACGGCCGCCGTTTTTTTGGCGATTTTCGTGGTTTCGTCGCACTTCAAAAAAGCCTCGTTTTTAAAAGGATTGGTGACGCTGATCCCAAGAAATTGGGAATCCAACGCCTTAGGAAAAGCATCCGCTTCCCAAAGACCATAATCATCCAACCCAAACAACTGATAGATCAAAGGCGAAACCGAATAAACCAGGCTTTTTCCAACCAGAAAATATTCCGGTTTTTGAAGTCTTTTGCTGGTGAGAAAAATCATCTGATAGATGTCTTTCAGTTCCCGGGCATACCGGTCGTTTTGAAACCGGGCCGTGATCTCGTTTTCCCGGGTTTTTGATTCGATGGGAATGTTATTTTGGATTTTGTAGCGGCCGATTTCCTGGGCCAAGTTCATCCGTTTCCCAAGCAAATCAATCAGTTTTTCGTCGATTTCGTCGATTTTTTTACGATAATCGTTTAAATCGCTCATATTACCTTCCTTGCATCATTTCCAGAATGGCATAATTGGTAAGGGCATTGACCACATGGAGAGCCTTGATGGCAAAAATGACGTCATGTCGGCCTTGGGTGGCCAAGATCGTATTCTTTTGGTCAACCAGATCAATGGTGGATTGCGGTTTGCCAATCGACGGAGTCGGCCGGA
>CAYQUB010000222.1:1404-1845 GCA_964420625.1 uncultured Bacteroidales bacterium
GGTTTGAAAAACCACCGTTTCCCCATTGCTTATGCCACCGTTCAGTCCGCCGGCGTGATTGGAAAGGAATTTCACCTGACCATTCTCATAAACCATCGGGTCATTGGCCTCGCTCCCGCGCTTTGCCGCAATGGCGAAACCGTCGCCGAATTCCAAGCCTTTGGCTCCCGGTATCGCCAAGAGCAAATGTCCCAACAGCGATTCAAACCCGTCAAAAAAAGGATTTCCGATTCCGACGGGAAGATTTCGGACGAAGGTCTGGACGATTCCCCCCAAACTATCCCGGTCTTCTTTGGCCTGATGGATCGCTTGCAGCATCTGCTCTTTGACATTTTGATCCCGAACCGGGAATGGTTCCTCCAAAAGTCTTCGCAAATCCGCATCCAAAAAAACTCCCTCGGCGTCCTGCAGTCCCCCAATGGATCGCATCCGCGAAGCGAT
>CAYQUB010000223.1:0-1836 GCA_964420625.1 uncultured Bacteroidales bacterium
ATCGCGGCTTTTTAGTAAAGCAAAAAGAGTCAGATAAAAGAAAAAAACTTCGCATAGAAGTTTTTTATGAGTTCTCACTGGAATTTGTTAATTTCCGAAAGACTCGGAAGGCCCGCGATCGCCCCTTTGGACAAAGTGGTCAAACCGCCCGCGATGTTCCCAAAGCGAAAAACTTCGCGAAGTCCCTCTTTGGTTAAGGCGGTAAGATCCGTCTTTTCTAATTTGGTCAGAATCCCTCCGAAAAATGCATCTCCGGCTCCGGTTGTGTCAATTGGCTTCACATCAATTCCCGGGACCAATTCGGTGATGCCGTTCCAATAAAAGACACTCCCACGGCTACCTAGGGTCAGACATACCAATTGATCTTTTTCAGAAAGTTTGGTTAGGATGGAGAAATAATCGCTCGTTTCCGCGAAGGCCATCAGCTCTTCTTCCGAATACTTGATGATGTCCGCCAAGGGAATGTAGTTTTGATAAATCAGAAAAGCTTCCTCCATGGATCTGAAAATGCCTTTTCGGTAATTGATGTCAAAACTAAATTTCTTGCCCCGGTTTTTGATCTCATAAATGGCCCGGTCGAAGAAATCCCGCCCCGCTTTTTCGCTAAGCATCAGCGATCCGAGATGAATGATATCGGCTTGATCAAAGATGGAAAAGTCAAAGGTTTTGGGATCAAAACAGAAGTCCGCTCCGTTTCTTCTTTGAAAACGGAACTTCCTCTCCCCATCTTTTTTTATTTCAACCATGGCCCAGGTAGTATCCCGCTGGTCCTTTTCGTTTAATTTAAGAAATTTTAGGCTTTGTTTCCCGGCTTCTTGACGAAGGAAATTTCCCAGTTGGTCATTTCCGATGTTCCCGATGAATCCGGCTTCCCCTCCAAATTTCGTTATTGCACAAGCGACGTTGAAGGGCGCGCCCCCCAAAAACCGGGTAAAATGATTCCGGTCTGTTTTCTCGTTTATGATATCTACTAGGATTTCCCCAATGCACAAAATCATGACTGCCTCCACAACAAATCTTCTAATTTACTTCTTCAATACGGTTGTTCCGCTTTCGAATTGGAAATGAGGTTTTCCAAAAATCAGCGACTGCCAAGACCACCGGAATGTTTTTAATTGGCCGATAAAAAGTTCATCGGCCGGTGCTTTGTTTTTGGGTTTTTTTGTAAGTATCCAGAGCGCTGATCTCTTCCTTCAGCCGATAGTATTATAACATTTCAAGATTCTTTTTGAAAGACTTCCCGATAAATTAAAATTTGATGGAAGAACAAAGTTTTCGAAAGCATTCTTCCGGTTGATTCATTGATTCTTCAACGGAAGCGATTGAATCAACAATGGAATATAGTTTATGGATGTTATTGGTCCTTAGTTCTTCTTCCGTCACTTCGCAAAGCGCGCATACCAAAACAATTTTCTTGTTTTTGGCTCTTTGGCTGATCCCAAACACCACTTTTCCGTCAAAACTTTGCTGATCGATCTTGCCTTCACCGGTAATTATGACGTCATAATTCTGGATCAGCGTTTCAAAACGGACCAGATCAAGAATGTATTCGATGCCCGGACGGAAAGACGCGCCAAACATTGATTTAAAAGCAAAACCAACCCCGCCGGCCGCTCCGGCTCCCGGAGAGGTCCGGAAACCCTTCTTCATCAACTGCTCAACGACCATCGCATAATTTTTCATCTTGCTTTCCAAAATGTTTAATTCTTCGGCTTTCGCTCCTTTTTGCTTAGCAAAAATGTAGGTTGCGCCCTTCTTCCCCAATAAAGGATTGGTCACGTCGCTGGCAATCAAAAATTGCACTCCCGCGATCTTTTTTCGAAAATCCGAATCGTC
>CAYQUB010000224.1:0-1819 GCA_964420625.1 uncultured Bacteroidales bacterium
TGTGTTGGGTGTGTTTGGTGTTGTGGGTCTTTCAACTTACCGGATTTTGCTTAAAGCCTACCGGGAAGCCGACCGCCGTCTTCAAAATTTACTCAAAAAGAATCAAGAGGACACCCAGCGGCTGGAGTTTTTGAAATATCAAACCAAAGAACTGGAAAAGGCTAATTTGAGCGCAACCGAAGAAGAGGCTCTCAAACAGCAAGCCAACTACCTGGCCAATTTTGAAAACATCAGCCAAAACGTGCAGTCTTTTTTTGATATCTTCAATGAAAACAAAGTGCTGGATAACATCTATTCCGCTTTGGCTTTGCTTGGGAAACTGGAAAAGTATGACGAAAAGTACAAAGTCCTCAAGAAAAACATCGAAGATGAATATTACAGTCTCAGTGACAGTGTTTCGGACGTCGCGGGAATGTTCAAAAAATTCGAATTCGATCCTCAGGAACTCGAACAGATCAACGAGCGTTTGGGGCTTTATTCGGATCTGAAAAGAAAATACAAGAAAACCGTCGCCGAGATCGTTTCTTATCGCGAAAGGGTGACCAAGGAACTTTCTGAGATTGAAAATTACGACGAATTTTTGAAAGAAGCGGAAGATGATGCCAAAGCTAAATACGAAGCGGTTCTAAAATCCGCCCAAGGCATCAGCGAACGCCGAAAAATGCTGGCCAAAGAACTACGGACCCAGATCCTTTCCAATCTTTCGGATTTGCAGCTCAAGAATACCCGTTTGGAGATTGTTTTCGCCGACCCGGCGGTCCCGCTCTTCAACCATGACGGCATTGACAGCATTGACTTTATGATCACTTTCAACCCGGGAGAACCATTGCGTCCGCTCTCCAAAGTGGCCTCCGGCGGTGAATTGTCCCGGTTCATGCTGGCTCTCAAAACCATCGTGGCGGGAAAAATGAAGCTTCAAACCATCATTTTCGATGAGATCGACAACGGGGTATCGGGAGCCATTGCCTACAGCATTGCGAGCAAGATTAAAAACATTTCGCGAGACTCCCAGGTTTTATGCGTCACTCATCTTCCTCAGGTCGCCGCGATCGCCGATTATCATTTCCGGATCTCCAAAGCCACCGAAGCGGGCCGAACCATCACCCGGCTTGAACAACTGGATCAAGAGAGCCGCATCGTTGAAATCGCCAAAATGATCTCCAATGGCGTTGTGACCCCTGCCAGCCAGAACCTGGCCGCCGAGCTTTTAAAAACCACCCAATAAAAAATCAAAACGGCCTTAAGCTTTTGCTTAAGACCGTTTGCATTACTTACTTAGGTTGCCATTTGCATCGAATCGGAGAAATGATTTTGTCTTCTTTCTTCAGATCGTTTAAGGCTTTGTCCGCGATTTTTCGATCAAGACCGGTGATCTTTTCGATGTCTCCGGCGCTGACTGGCTGTTTGGCGTCTTTCATCGCTTGCAAGACTTTTTCTTTTGGATCCATTTTTTTACCTCCGTCGAAACTATTATACAATAAAGGCCAAATTCCAGCAAGCAAATAAAAAAGGCTTTAAAACAAGCCCGTTTTATTTAAAAATTATTGGCATTTTGAATGATCAGAATCACAAGCGCCACGAGTCCCAAAAGGGCCATTCCGAAAACGATGACGTAAATGAGGATTTTTCCGAGAACGGTGTTGGCGGGATTCTTTTGGATCTCGACCTCAATCGCGTTATTTGGTTTTACCTTGGTTTTGATAAAAGGTTTTTTTTCGGTTTTGTTTTTGTTTTTCACTTTTCTCACCTCACCATTTATGGTATAATATATAACATAAGTATTGTAACATATTAACACCAAAAAGGGAACAAAAATATT
>CAYQUB010000225.1:0-1292 GCA_964420625.1 uncultured Bacteroidales bacterium
TGTGTTGGGTGTGTTTGGTGTTTTTTTTGGCTGAAAATTTTAATCTTCTTTTGGAATACGAGGGCCATTATCTGTTTTATGACCGGACTAGGATTGCTTTCACCTTTCCGCCCGACTACGAGACCTATCTGGAAGAATACGATTTCGTCCTGGTCTTTTTTGACGACGCGCAGAACCGAATCGTGATTTATGATGTATATCAAGCGAAATGAGGAAAACAAAACCGTATGGGAATGATTTATCTTTACACCGGTGACGAAAAATACCGGATCAATCAAAAAATACGCGGGATCGTCAAAGAAGCCGAAGTCGACGAATACAATGTGACGACTTACGATCTTGACGAAGTGAGCTTGGCGAACATGATCCACGATGCCCTGACCCCGCCGTTCATGACCGAAGAAAAGGTCATCATCGTCAAAAATCCGAAGTTTCTTTCTTCAGACAAAAGCTTGACGGACCAGGAAACCCAAGAATTTTTAAACTATCTGAATAAGCCGATGGACTCGACGATTTTGATCATCAACGCGGTCAATGTAAAGTTGGATGAACGCTTGGAGATCGTGAAGAAATTAAAAAAGGTCGCCAACGTCAGCGACAACAAGGAATTGACCGAGATCGAGTTTTACGGATGGCTTAAAAGACAGTGCGAATCTTTGGATGTTGAAATCGAAGAAGATGCGGTCCGGACCTTTTACAATGCAGTCGGAAAAAACATGATGAACGCCAAGAACGAACTGGATAAACTGGTGGCCTATGTTGGGGAAAAAGGTTTGATCACCAGCAGCATTGTTAACAAAGTCGTGGTGAAAGAAATCCAAAACGATGTTTTTGCGCTTTCCAACGCCATCATCGAGCATAACCGGGAAAAGATCATCAATCTGTATCGCGATTTAACCAAACTTGGGAATGATGTAAACTTCCTCTTCGGTTTGGTCGCCAAAAGCATGCGTGAAATTTTAATCGTCATTCTGATGCTAAAATCCGGATACAAGCAAGCGGACATCGCCGCTTCCATGGGCGTGTCACCCGGGAAAGCCTTCTATTTGGTCAAGTATGCCCGGGGATTGGATCTGAAAACCGCTGAATCTTATGTTTTGAAACTCGGGGAGTTGGACTATAAGATCAAAAGCGGATTGATTGATCCGAAGACCGGATTCGAGTTTTTCCTGTTTGAAATTTAAGCGCTTGAAAGAGCGCTTTTTTTCATAAAAAAACATCCCGATTTAAGGGATGCATTTTTAATAGTCAAATATTTACTTTCGTAAATCATCTACTATTGTAAAGTATTA
>CAYQUB010000225.1:1302-1815 GCA_964420625.1 uncultured Bacteroidales bacterium
TGTGTTGGGTGTGTTTGGTTGGTGTTTTATCTAATTTTGCGCTTGCAATCTGATAAGCTTTCTTGGCTTCTTCAAGGTTTTTGGTTTCAACGGCCGATTCAACGTTTTTGACGGCGGTTCTCAAAGATGACTTAAAGGAAGCGTTTTGAAGTCTTTTCTTTTCATTGGTTAAATTACGTTTACCTTGTTGCTTGATATTAGCCATAATTTATACCTCCAAATGACATCTAACCTATTGTATCAAAAACCACGCTAAAAATCAAGTGAAATATCGATTATTTTTACCGGAGGCCGAAGAGGAACAAAATTAAAAGTGTATATTATAATAAACATAAACAATCAAGTAAAATAATAGAAAAATTGATCATGGCGTTTAAAAGACTCTGTTTCAATAAAAGTGTATAAAAAAACTTGTCGATCTAAAGCCATAAACCGACCCAAACATAAACAATCAAGTGAAATAATAGAAAAATTGATCATGGCGTTTAAAAGACTCTGTTTCAATAAAAGTGT
>CAYQUB010000226.1:0-1806 GCA_964420625.1 uncultured Bacteroidales bacterium
GACCGTTTTGAATTTGTTGGTCTTGATGAGGGTGGTAGGGACTTGATTGCAGACAATCGTTTTTATTTCCATTGTCAATCTCTTTTCTTTTAAAAAGAGTGGATCAAACCCACTCTTATATTGATATGGCGGTATCAAGCGCAATTTCCATCATTTTCTGAAAGGATTCCTGGCGTTCTTTGGAAGTCGTCGTTTCATGGGTCACCAAGGAATCCGAAACGGTCAGGATGCAAGCGGCACGCTTCTTCAAATATTCCGCGTTCGCAAACAACGCGAAACTTTCCATTTCGACGGCCACGCACCCGTATTTATCGCGGGCTTCTTTCGGAATGTTGAAGTCCTTTCGGTAAAAGACATCGGAAGAATTGATGATCTCGTTTAAAACCGGGTATCCGAGTTTTTTGGCGCTGGCATTGAGCTTTTTCGTCAAAGACGGATCAGCCGCCAACAGATTCCGGTTTTCTCCAAAGGCCACTTGCGCAAAGGATGATTCGGAGAAAGCCTTGGAAACAATGATGACGTCGCGGACATTGACCTTTGGAGAATAAGCTCCGCAGGATCCGACCCGAATGATGTTTTCCACGCCGTAAAAACTGTATAATTCGAAAGAATAGATGCCGATGCTCGGCATTCCCATTCCGGAGCCCATGACCGAGACCCGTTTTCCTTTGCATAAACCGGTATACCCGAGCATGTTTCGGACTTGATTAATTTGAATGACGTCGGTCAGATAATTTTCCGCGATGAATTTGGCGCGCAGGGGATCCCCCGGCATCAGCACCGTTTTCGCGAATAAACTGGGGTCGGTTACTTCAATGTGCGGGGTTGGGATCATAGGAGGTCCTTCCCGGCCGAAGCGCCGATCCGGGTGGCACCGGCCGCAACCATTTTCTCCAGGTCTTCCTTGGTTCGGATGCCGCCGCTGGCTTTGACGCCCATGGCAGCCGGGATATGGGCTTTCATCAACGCGACATCCGCCGCCGTTGCGCCCGCCGTTCCGAATCCGGTCGAAGTCTTAACAAAATCGGCTCCGGCGAGACTGGCGGCCTGACAAGCTCCGATTTTTTCCTCATCCGTCAAATAACAAGTTTCAATGATGACTTTGACAAGATGGCCTTGGGCCGCGGAAACGACCGCCGAAATTTCTTTTTTCAGGTAATCAAAATTATGTTCTTTGGCTTTCCCGATGTTGATGACCATGTCAATCTCATCGGCTCCGTTGGCAACCGCATCCGCAGTTTCGGCGCTTTTGACGGCCACCGTATTGGCTCCGAGCGGGAAACCGATGACCGTGCACACCAAAACCCCGGTGTTTTTCAGAAGTTTCTTGGCCAAACCGACGTGAACGGGGTTCACGCAAACGCTCTTGAAATCGGCGGTTTGGGCTTCTTCGCAAATTCTTTTGATGTCGGCTTCGGTCGCAAAAGCTTTTAACAGAGTGTGATCAATCAATTGGTTTTTCATTGTTTACACATCCAATAAATTCGATAAACGCAGCGGCTTGAAGTTCTGGTCAACGATGGCGGATTTCCGCAGTTTGTGAATGATTTTGCGGGCCTTTTTGGCGGCTTTGGCTTTTAAAATGTACATGTCCGGAAGGAAATTCACGATTTCAATCAAAAATTTCCCCATCTGCTCATAGAAATCTTCGCGGCGGACCAGGAACGGAACATCGTTTTCGTCCGTTACATAGATGTAACTTAAGTGCGGCGGAAAGACCATCGGATGGCCGACCGTCCAATTGCAGCTGATTCCGAATTCGTTGGTGATCTTGTCCAGGATCGGTTCGCAGACATGAACATCCAC
>CAYQUB010000227.1:0-1791 GCA_964420625.1 uncultured Bacteroidales bacterium
GGAAGCGATAAACTTTATCCAGACCAAATGCTGCTTCAATAAACTTGAGTCGAGCGCTTAAAACGAATTGGAAAGAAATCCAAGTATAAGCAAGTGAGCCCAAGATCATGGTCATCAGCACTAAAGGGGCTGAATATTGATCAGGGCTGGTAAACCACAATGACAAGATTAATATAAGCGGGCTGATAAAATAAAATATTTTAAACAATGCTTTTCTCATAATTTTGCCTGTATAATCAAATCGTTCTTTATCGAATCGGGTGACTATCCTTTCTTTTTTTGTTTGGTCTTATAATCGAATTTAGCTCGGTGGATTTGTTTCCTAATTTTATGGTTTTGACGGTCAAGGGAGACTCTTGCCACCGTGCTGTTTTATTAAGACATCCGGAAAGTCCGGATGTCTTAATCGGTAAAATGTAAATGTCAGCTTGAAATTGACCCCCCATGCGTTTAACCGTTCCTTAGTTTCTTGTAAACGACAGGAGTCGCTTTTAATATTCATTGTTCGGGTTTTAATGTCTTGCCTCGGAATTGATGTTTCAAAGTACAAGCCTGATTGCTTCATGGTTTCTGAAGCAGAAACTATAAAAGCCTTTCCGTTTGAAAATAATCGGTTAGACTTTTCTTGAATTTAGTCCCTGTTTAACGCATCGGTTTTCGAAGGCGATGCGCCTGCATCAGACAAAACCCGATAAAGCCGACGCAAAAACCCTTTCCAGTCGGCGGGGCGCCGGTAACTGCAAGACCATAACCGCTTCCTTTTATCGCGTGAACGGATTAAAAAATTGGGCCGTTATCGTGATCTCAAGACGGAACTTCGATCGAAAATCCCCGCTGAACTCACCAATATCCCCGATCGGACGTTTCCTGAGTTAAAAACTTTTTTGGTACGCGCTTCAATGGTTTTCCGATCCCGCTCCGGTTATTTCTTTTGGGGGCGATTCTTCGGTCTGTCAATCCGGCGTGACGGAAACAAGCGGCCAGCCGGTCAAACGCGGATCCGGGCCGCTTGGCGACACGCTTTGGAAAACCGCTTTTGGGCTTTAAAATGCCTGCCCGTTTTCTGGAACCATTTCCCAAGAAAAGCCCGTATGAAATTCGCCGGGCCCGTCCTGTCTGCGGACGGCGCGGCGCTTAACATAATCCCGGCCCGAAGGTCCCGCCCCTTCCAGGGTCAATTTTCCAATCGGCACAAAATGGTTCATGCGCTCTGACGGCCTTTTATGATTTACATATGGGATGAAACAAGATTATATATGATTTCCGTCATTTCCTCAACGGATTCTTCTTTTGAGTTTTTAATCCATTCGACGGCAATGGAAAAAAGCGCTCCTTCAAAAAATTTGGCTTTATATCGGTCCTCTTTGTCGAAACCAAATACTTTTTTTAATAAATTTGAAATCTCGGCTTCAAAAGATTGAAAAATGAGATATTCCAAATTGTTATCTAAAAGTACGGCGAACAATTCCGAGTATTCATCGAAAACCATGATCATTTTTTTTATTGAATTATAGGTAACGTTACCTTCATTCAGGCCGGATTCTAGATCGATCATCAGTTTCTCGTAAATCTTCCCGCCTTGATCAACCAAAATGTCTTCTTTCGATTTAAAATTGCGATAAAAGGTTGGTCTGGCAACCCCGGCTCTTTTGGTAATATCTTCTATGGAAATCTTTCTGAAGGCATTTTTTTTAAGTAAGTACATCAAGGCATTGTATATCCATTCTTTGCTCCTGGTGACCTGAATGTTTTCTTTCATGCCTTTTTCCCAATGGCGTAAAAATCGTCTTT
>CAYQUB010000228.1:0-1764 GCA_964420625.1 uncultured Bacteroidales bacterium
GTTTTTCTTAAAAGCAAATGGACTTTGTCGGGATCATCATAACAATCCATCATGATGTCGGTCATTCCCATCAGCCGTCCGGCCAAAGAAAACGGTCCGATCACCCCGGCGAAAATCGGCCGGTCGGTGATCACCTTGCTGGCCGCAAAGACCGCTTTCAAGTTAATGCCGTCTCTTTTTTGGCCCACCGGAGGAACCGCCAGGTTTTCGGCGTTTAATCCCGTTTGCACCAGTTTTCCGATGACCGTCGGGATTTCCTGATCGAAAAATCGGATCTCGGCCCCAAAAGCTTCCGCTTCGACGGATAGATCCATCATGTTCACGGCGGCGCTGGTCGGACACTTTTCGGCGATCGCCTTCATGGCTTTGACTTGATTGTCCGCGGAAGTGACCAGTTCCCGAACCTTGATTCCCACTAATCCCGCTCCCGGATAGGACAGGATCGGAATGGTCCGGCTTCTATCTTTTCTTTGTTTGATTAACCATTCATTTTTCATGTTATCTCCTTGCCAGGCACTACTCTTCCATTCCGGCTTTCAGAAGAGCAAGGTAATTTTCATCGGGAACAAAATCAGGAATGCTGTTTCCGCTTCCCAAAGCATATCCCCCTTTATCTTTCGCCATTTTGAGCATGCCTTGGCATCGTTTGGTCACTTCCTGGCTGGATGAGCGAACCAGGTAGTTCATGTCGATCCCCCCGATAACCGCCAACCGAGGATACAGTTCCGAATAGGCCTTTTCCACGGGAACGATTTTGTCTTCATAGGACTGACGGCCGTCGAATTTCATGTCGTCAATGATGTCATCGATGATGTCATAATAATAGCCGCAAGAATGAAGCAAAGCATATTTTCCGGCGTCATGAGTTTTTTGAACGATTTTTTTGTACCAAGGAAAGACGTGTTTTCGAAGCAGTTCCGGAGAGATCATCGTCTGAGAATTGAATCCCCAGTCATCATTGCAAATGATGGCTCCGACTTCGTCATGCTTCAAACATTCCGTGAAATATTCTTCGATTCTTTTTCCGACCTCAAAGCAGATTTTTCCCATCAGTTCCGGATCGTCATAAATCATGTAGCAGAGATTATTGAAACCGATGATGCCAATGATGTTTTCCAATATCCCGTCATAACTGTAAGGCATGAATTTGGATTTTCCGGGAAGATATTTCCCGGCTTTGGCCAGGATGGAAAAATCCCCATTTTTCACATCCGGCCACTTATAATTATGGAAGGATTCCCAATCGGTGATGATGGCTTCGCTGTTCAGCGACTTGGTTTTGGCTTCGCCCATGGCTTGGTAATGGCGCGGAAATTCCATGCCGCTGACGATCAACGGGGTGAAATCGTAACCGGCGCTGTCAAAGGCTTTGATGGCCGTTATCAGCCGATTGAATTCGGTATCATCCCGGTAGTCTTTTCCGACCAGCATCTTCTTCTTTTCGGTTCCGATGATGAAATCAAACAAGACCGGTCGATGAGGAATCTTCTTTTGGAGAACCAAACGCATGTTTTCAAAATCCGGTTCCCTGGTTTCCTTTCTTATCATAATCACACCTTCTTCAGCGTTTGGGAATGATCTTGAGGGCCAATTCGGCCGCGCTGGCCGCATCGGGAGCATATCCGTCCGCCTGGATCTCATTCGCAAATTCTTTGGTAACCGGGGCTCCTCCCACCAAGATCTTGACTTGATCCCTTAGACCCGCAGCTTTGATGGCTTCGATGATCTCGCCTTGGCTCATCATGGTTGTTGAAAGAAGGGCGC
>CAYQUB010000229.1:0-1716 GCA_964420625.1 uncultured Bacteroidales bacterium
AAGTCGGCGCTTTATGATAAAAAACAGCGTAACAAAAGGAAGAATGAGCAAGGTAATATTTTTAATCAAGAACAGATCATCGATCAAATACCCAAAAGATTCCGCAACCTTTATCAGCGTTCCCGCCAATACGGAAAACAAAACCAAAATCAAGATTTCATGACGGGTTTTTACTTTCACGGTTGAGTCAACCATTAAATATTTCCAGAGATTTTCGGAGTTGATTTTGGAATATTCATTGGAAATGGCATTGACGTTTCCCAACCGTTTCACGCTGATGAGAAAAGCTTCATCTGAAGACAACCCTTTTTTGGTGAGGTCTTCGATCTCATCGCGAAGGTGATTTTCCAATTCCAGTACATCCGCTTCCGAGCAATTTCCTTTTTCTCTGACCAGATCGCTCCAGGATTTAATATTTACTTCTAAGTCAAACATGTTTTTCTCCTCATTTATCTTTCTTGGTCATTGTTTCCGATAATGCCCCAGAAACAACATCCCATTGCTTAATTTGCTCGTTTAGATCTTTTAGTCCCGCAACATTTAGGTGGTAATATTTCCTTCGGCGTCCGAATTCCGAATCTTCCCAATAAGAGTCGACCAGTTGTTGCTGTTCCAGGCGATGTAAAACCGGATACAGCATTCCCTCAGTCCATTCCATTTCATTATGGGATAATTCTTTTACCCTTTTGATGATTTCATAGCCATAACTATCCCTTTCTTTTAGAATCGCTAAAAGAAGCGGAGTCGCTGAGGCGGCTATTAAGTCTTTGGAAATAAACATCTGGATCACTCCTATGAATAATTCTATCGTTTTATTATACCTAGAATATCTAGGTATGTAAATAGCAAAATTGAGAATTTTGGAAATTCTTGTATTCTTGAAGAAAAACTTTTAACCCAAAGAAGGGGTTTGTGATATAATGGCATCAGCCATCAGCCCAAAAAGAAACAACAGAGGAGAACAGCTATGTACAAATGCAAATTCTGCGGAACCGAAGTATTGCCGTCAAACAAATATTGTCCTTCGTGCGGCAACAAACTTGAACCGGACTCTTCTCAAAACCGCAAACCCGAATCAAAAGCACCATTTTCTGATGATTCCCCGAGGAACCAACTGATCACCATTTTGCTGCTCATTTTCCTTTATCCGATCGGGTTACCATACATGTGGGTGAGCAAGCCGTTTACCAAAAAAACCAGGTTGATCATCACCCTTTGCTTTCTTGGGGCCGTTGTTTTGGGATTGGCGATGATCATTCTTTGGACAACTGGCCCGGGATATAGTTTTTGAATCAGAAGAACGCCATAACTTTGATAACTTGGCGTTTGTTTTTTTGTTTTTTTCAATTGAATAATGAAAACGTTTGTGATATAATTAAAAATCATTGTAAAACACAATGGTCGTTAAAAGGAGAAAAAAATGGTTGTAGGATGTGTAAAAGAAATCAAGAAATTTGAAGGCCGCGTCGGATTGACTCCGTCAGCGGCTAGAGAGTACGTTAACGCGGGACACAAAGTGCTTATTGAAACGAACGCCGGAGTGATGTCAGGCTTTTCGGATGAACTCGGCGCGCTCGAGGGCGGCCTGCAGGCCTTGTTGCGACAGATCGTTGGTCGCCGCATAGACCTCGACGCCATTGACCCGCACGGTCAGCATCGCCCCTTCGTCACGGCTCAGGCTCGGAGGTTCGGCGACATTCTTGCGCACCGACAGGT
>CAYQUB010000230.1:0-1698 GCA_964420625.1 uncultured Bacteroidales bacterium
TTAAACATAATTGAGCCAATTTTAAGGGCTATTAAAAATGAAGGGTATGTCGACCCGACGCCGATTCAAGCGGAAGCAATCCCGGAGATTTTCGCGGGGAAAGACATATTGGGAAGCGCTCAAACCGGAACCGGCAAGACCGCGGCCTTCGCCATCCCCATCTTACAGAATCTATCCAAGGATCAAGCTACAAACAAAGGCATTCGGGCCATCAAAGCCCTGCTTTTGGCTCCGACGCGGGAACTGGCCGCCCAAATCGGCGAGAACTTCGTGGCTTATGGAAAGTTTTTGAATCTTAAGACGACGGTAATTTTTGGGGGAGTGTCGCAAAAACCCCAAACCATGGCTTTGGCCGCCGGGATCGACATCCTGGTTGCCACTCCGGGGCGTTTGCTCGACTTGATGAGCCAAAGACTGATCAACTTGTCCCAAGTCAAATATTTGGTCTTGGATGAAGCCGACCGAATGTTGGATATGGGTTTTGTCATCGATGTCCAAAAGATCATTGCCAAGATTCCCGTCAAACGTCAAACCATGCTCTTTTCCGCGACCATGCCACAGGAAATCATTGAATTGTCGGCCAGCATTCTGAAAGACCCGGTTCGGATCGCCATCACGCCCGTCGAAACGACTTTGGAGGCCATCAAGCAATCCGTTTATCTGGTTGACAAAAAAGATAAGAGCAACCTGCTCATTCATTTGCTTAAAGACCGGTCGATCACTTCGGCTTTGGTTTTCTTGAGAACCAAACACGGTGCCAACAAAATCGTCAAAAACCTGCTGGTGGCGGGAATTAACGCCGATGCCATTCATGGGAACAAATCGCAGACCGCCCGCGAACATTCCATGCACATGTTCAAAACCAAAAAGCTTCGGGTTCTGGTGGCGACGGACATCGCCGCCCGCGGAATCGACATTGATGAACTGTCGCATGTCATCATCTATGATCTTCCGGAAGTTCCAGAAACTTACATTCATCGAATCGGACGAACCGGAAGAGCCGGACTTCTGGGAACGGCCATTTCTTTCTGCGATGAGGATGAAGTAGATTTGTTGAAAGCCATTCAAAAGCATATCGGGATGACCATTCCGGTTGTTACCGATCATCCTTTTGCGAAAGTGTTTGTGGCGCTTACGGCCAAACCGCGAGTGGTTTTCCATTCATACAACAACGCCGGAAGAAGAAAACGGCATTAAAAAAGTGAACAAAGCGTTCACTTTTTTTGTTGGGCGACCATTTTGACGATGTTGACGAGAATTTCCGTGACTTTTTCTAAGGCTTCGACGGTGATGCATTCAAAGCGACCATGGAAATTATATCCCCCGGTCCCGAGATTTGGACAAATCAAACCTTTGTAAGTCAGCTGAGCGCCGTCGGTTCCGCCCCGGATTGGGGAGAATACTACCGGAACATGGGCCATCTCGGTGGCTTTCGCCGCGATGTCCACGATTTCCATATGATCTTTGACGATGTCGCGCATGTTGTAATAGGAATCGGTCAATTTGACTTCGAGGGTATTAGGGCCGTATTTTTCATTCAAGAAGTCCCGGATCCGGATCATTTCGGCTTTTTGCTCTAAAAACAAGTTTTTATCATGATTGCGGATGATGTAATGCATTTTGGTCTTTTCAACGTCACCGATCATGTTGTTCAAATGATTGAAGCCTTCATACAATTCGGTATGGGCCGGGATCATC
>CAYQUB010000231.1:0-1664 GCA_964420625.1 uncultured Bacteroidales bacterium
GATTGCAAACTGTATAACCCAACGAAGCAACAATAGAGAAAGAAATGAACTGATCCGCCGTATGATATTGTTGTGCAAAGCATTCGCAGAGGAGGAATGGTTTTATGAAAAAATTCGCCAAAGCCATCAGAATTTTAACGGTTGCTCCGATTTTGGCCTTAACGCTGATCAACATCCTGTATTTTCTGGTTCCCGGATCCTTCAATGGGATTTTGGATTATTTGATTGCCATCTTTACGCTGGTGATCCTGCCGATTCTGGCTTACCCGGTTCAGCGGAAATTCCGGATCATCAAAGGCGATCCACGGACAAGCGAAAGACAATTGGCAATCGTCTTTTCCGTGATCGGATATTCGGTCGGGATCGTGGCGGCCTTAATGTTAAATGTTCCGTACATCGAAAAACTAATTTACTCAACATATCTGATCTCCGGGGTTTCGATCGCGATCCTGTCGGCGGTTTTTAAGGTCGAAGCCAGCGGTCATATGTGCGGGGTCTCGGGTCCGATTGCGATTCTCATTTATCTTTTCGGGATCGAATTTCTGTTCTTGCTTCTGTTTCCGATCGCGGTCATTTGGTCTTCGCTGGTTTTAAAAAGACACACCATTCCCCAACTCCTGTTGGGGGCATCCATACCGGTAATGACTTTTTTGGTTTTATTGATTATCTGACCCGGATCATTCCGGAAGTCTTTAAAGGAGAATAAATGAATAAATACGTGATAATGACCGATTCTTGCATCGACTTGCCGGCGAAAATGGCCGAGGAGATGAATTTAACCGTAATACCTTTAAGCGTGACCATCGAGGGCCGCAGCTATCGCAATTTTTTGGATGAAAAAGAGATTTCTTGTACGGACTTTTACCAGTTGCTTAGGGAAAAGAAAACCGCCGTAACCTCTCAGCCCAACCCGGAACATTTCATCGAAGCGATGAAACCGTTCTTGAAATCGGGATATGACGTTTTGTCCATTTCCTTTTCGTCAGCTTTATCCGGGACATTCAATTCTTCCCGGATCGCGAAAGAAGAACTGGAACCGCGCTATCCCGAGCAAAAAATCATCATCGTTGATTCGCTCTGCGCTTCGATGGGACAAGGACTTTTGATTTCGTATGCGGTTGATTTGAAAAAACACGGGAAAACGATCGAAGAAGTATCGGAATGGGTCGAGAAGAACAAAAAGAATATCTGCCATCTCTTTACGGTCGGAGATCTTAATCATCTGGCCCGGGGCGGACGGCTTTCAAACAGCAAAGCCATCATCGGGACGCTGCTAAAAATAAAACCATTGCTTCATGTGAGCGAGGAAGGAAAACTCGTTCAGACCGGAGCCACGAGGGGGCGCCACAGCGCATTAGTCAAAATGGCGGAAAGAATGGCGCAGACCATTACCGGCCCCGGGAATCAAACCATCTTCATTTCGCACGGAGATTGTTTATCGGATGCGCAGACCCTCAAAAGTCTGATCATGGAAAGGCTCCCGGTCAAAGACTTTGTCATAAACTACGTCGGTCCCGTCATTGGCGGACATTCCGGGATCAATACTTTGGCGCTGTTCTATTTTGGAAATGATCGCTTTTTGGAATACTAAAGCCTCTCTTTCGAGAGGTCAGACTGATGACAAACCCCATTTCCAAAGATGGGGTTTGTTTATTTTTCCACAA
>CAYQUB010000232.1:0-1648 GCA_964420625.1 uncultured Bacteroidales bacterium
ATCTCATTGACGATCGGAAACATGTCATACTGCAACCGTCCGCAAGTTGGGCAAGAAATCAAAACGGGTTTTTGGAACAACCCGAAAGTAGATAGAATTTCTTTGGCAACTTTGACTTCTTCGACCGGGTCAGCGCTCAGAGAAACGCGGATGGTATCGCCGATGCCTTCGTTAAGCAGGATGCCCAAACCGATTGAAGAACGGATGGTTCCCGAGAATTTGGTTCCTGATTCCGTGATCCCGATATGAAGGGGATAGGGGAAGGCGGCGCTGGCCTTTTGGTAGACCTCAATTGTCATCGGAACATCAGAAGCTTTCAGAGACAGAACAATGTCATAAAAGCCGAGATCCTCCAGGATTTTAAGGTGTTTTTGGGCACTTTCGATCATGGCATCCGCGCAAGGATGCGGATATTTTTTTAGGAGCTCTTTTTCCAGCGAACCGGCGTTGATGCCGATGCGAATGGGAATGTGTTTGGCCTGGCAGGCTTCAACCACCGGTTTTATCCGGTCGGAAGACCCGATGTTTCCCGGATTTATGCGGAGTTTGTCTACGCCGGAATCAATGGCGGCCAGGGCCAGACGATAATCAAAATGAATGTCCGCAACCATGGGGATATGGATCTGTTTTTTGATGGCTTTGATGGCCAAAGCATCATCCATGTCCAACACGGCCACTCGGATGATCTCGCAACCGGCTTTTTCCAGATCAAGGATTTGGCGGACGGTTCCCTCAACATCTTTGGTTTTGGTGTTCGTCATGCTTTGGATGGCAATGGGATGGTTTCCTCCGATTTTGCGGTTTCCGACGCTGACGATCCGCGTGATCTTTCTGGTCATTTTACCCTCCTATAGAGTGTTGTTTGTAACGGTTTCGATTTTCTTGTGTTTTACGCGTTTGCGTTGCGGCGAACGAAGGTGCTTTTGACGAAGAATGTTATAGATGGTGCTTCGTGATAGTGTATATCCCCGTTCTTCGCGCATGATGCGGGCAAATTCGGTGAAGTTGGTTCCTCGATATTCGGTTCGATAAACATGCGCCAATTCGACGCGGATTTCTTCTTCATAAGTATTAATCGGTTTATGGAAGCGGTTCTTGTGAACGACCCCAAGTTCGCCTTCGTCGAGGACCTGACGCTTCAGATTTCGAACCTGACGGGTGGTGATCTTCAACAGTTTCGCAGCTTTCGGGCCATTGATCTCACCAAGGATCAGTCGGTTGATGACGCGAAGTTTTCTTTTTTCCAGGCGTTTTAGTTTTGTGGGTTTTACATTCTCCTCTGGAAGTTGTATGTTATTTTCCATTGTTTTTATCCTCTGTATATCTTCATTTTTACTTAGATTATTTTAACACAACTGGCCTAAAATATCAAGGAATTTATCGTCCGCATAAAAAAAAGACAAATTTTCGTTTTGTCTTTTTTGGGATTATTTCTTGGCTTTTTCTTTATGCAGAGTTTGTTTGCGACATTTTGGACAAAACTTCATTTGTTCCAAGCGGTCGGGAGTCGTTTGTTTATTTTTCTCGGTCAAATAGTTTTCTTCGCCACAAACCGAGCACTTCATTAAAAATGTAACGCGCATGTGTGTCCCTCCTGATTTTTTACTACTTCGTATTATACAACAAAACACCCAAACACACCCAACAC
>CAYQUB010000233.1:0-1632 GCA_964420625.1 uncultured Bacteroidales bacterium
GCTGCGGTTCGAACCGACCGAGATCGCCAATTCGATCAACAAAGCGGTCAAATATCATTACGAAGGCAATTTGGTGGCGTCCTCCGAAGAATGGAAGAACGTCGTCAGTCAAAATCCTAATTATGAATATGCTTATGTTGGCATCGGAAAGTCTTTGCTCAATGAAGGCCGGTACGTAGAAGCCATGAGTTATTTTCAGACCGGATTCTCCGTTGATTACTATTCGAAAGCTTACAAGCTGTATCGCGATGAACAGGTCAACAAATACTTTACGGGAGTCATGTCCGTGGTTTTGATTGCCATCGCCGCCGGCGTCGGATACCAAGTTTACCGAAGCATCAAGTACAAAAAACCGGAAGAAACGGGAATGGGTGACGAATGATGAACGCTAACGCAATTTCCAAAACCAACAAAACCGCCAATTTCTGGAAAAAAGTCAAGCATGTTTTGGCTTACATTTACCAAGAATACCTCAAGTTTCCGGCTTATATCATCATTCACCCGCTGAAAGGCTTCGATGCCTTCAAACGCGACAAAAAAGCCAAGATGTCGGTTTCCCTGGTCTTCGTTGCCCTGCTCATCATCCTTCAGATCTTGGAATTCCAATATACCGGATTTGTAGTCAATCAACGCGACCTGAATGATCTTAATTCCTTCCAGGAAATGGCCTATGTCATCGTTCCGATCCTGGCCGTCGTGGTCGGGAACTGGAGCGTCACGACCTTGTTTGACGGCAAAGGCAAAATGAAGGAGATCTTCATGATGGTTTGCTATTCGCTGTGGCCGCTGATCATGACGAAAATCGTTGGCATGATCATCTCGAACGCCATCACCACCGAAGAAGCCGGGTTTTACAGCCTGATCATCGGCTTGGGAACTTTCGGAATGGGGTACATGGTCTTCTTCGGACTCATTTCCATCCATGAATACGGTTTGCTTAAATGCATCCTTTCGATCGCCGGCACGGCCATCGCGGTCATGGTGCTGTTCTTCATCGTCATGCTCGGATTTGACCTGTTCCAGAAGATCATCGGCTTCCTGTACACCCTTTATCGGGAAATATCCTTAAGATACTTATAGAAAGGAGGACTTATGAAGTCGCTTAAATTCAAGCATATCCTGTCTTTGGCCCTCATGGCCGTCATTGTAGTCCTCCTTTTGATTTTCTTTTTTGGAGGATTGCATGCCCAATCTTTGGACACCAGCCATCTGACTTTTGACCTGACCGGGTATGTCGACTATTCGCCCTATGACGGAACCGGAAACTATACCGTCGAGTATGCCAGCGAAGCCGCTTTGAATGAAGCCGTCGCCGGGCTTCCGGCTTCCCGTTACACCAAAACCGTCGATCCGGCCGCCGAGACCTATTCGGTCACTTATAAACTAAGCGAGACCCGCATCGTCGCTCAAAACGGCACCTATACGATGTTCTTAAACGAAAAGACCACGGTCGTTTCCATCGCAGTCAACAGCCAATGCACTCCGACCGCCGAAACCACCGAAGCCGGATTCACCGCTTATGCGCAAAGTTCTTGTTCGACGGTCTTCCGCACCGCTTTGGAAAGCGGAAACTCCACGGACATGAAATCCAATTTCCTGCTCTATTACATCGGTTCCAATGACAAACTGAGC
>CAYQUB010000234.1:0-1608 GCA_964420625.1 uncultured Bacteroidales bacterium
AATGGCCGCCACCACCAAATCTTCGAATTCGGTCAAACTTATCGTAACGTCATAAGATTTGTTGTGAATCTCATTGACGGCTGTACTTGTACATCCGACAAAGGCAAAACTAAAAATTAATAGAAAAATGGCAATTTTAATTTTTTTCATAAGCACCTCAAATATTAAACAATTTTATGGCATTTTCAAACAGGGATTTTTCAACAATATTGCGATCAATTCCCTTTAATTCGCTGATGGCATCAATAATCAAAGGAAGATACTCGGGTCTATTCAGCTTCCCGCGGTACGGAGACGGAGCCAAATACGGGCCGTCGGTTTCAGTAAGCAAATGTTCCAGCGGGATCTCCGTCACAACTCTTTTGATCTCTTTGCTGTTTTTGAAAGTAACGACTCCGCCGATGCCCAAAAAATATCCCAGTTTCACAAATTCTCTGGCCATCTCCAAACTTCCGGAATAGCAATGAAGGACGCCATGAACGATTCGGTTTTTCAAAATCTCGAAAGTGTCCGCCGAAGCTTCGCGGCTATGAACCAAAACCGGAAGGTTAAAATTAGAAGCCATGACCATTTGTTTTTGGAAATAATCAATTTGTTCTTTCTGATAGGTTTTGTCCCAGTAGTAATCCAGGCCGATTTCCCCGATGGCTACGACTTTGGGGGCGGTGGCCAAAGTCTTAAGCCAGTTGAGATCCGCATCCCGATTGTTCTGGACCTCTTCGGGATGAAGCCCCACGGCCGCGAAAAGAAAATCGAAGCGTCGGGAGAGTTCAATGGCCGCGCGGCTGGATTCTTCGTCGAAACCGACCACAACCATTTTCACGACCCCGTTTTCTTGGGCTTTTCGAATGATTTCTTCCAAGTCTTCCCGATATTTCGGGTCATACAAATGAATGTGCGTATCAATGATCATTTCATCACCTTCGCTAAATAATCCTCTTTAAGTTAACTGGCCCTTTGATCCCCTAATTCATTAAGTTATTATATCATAAAATCGCTGAGTAATAAAGTAAACGCACCGAGAAATCAGTGCAAATTTTTGTGATAAGCGATTCGTTTTTTCTCAAGAACATCGGGGCGGGTCAAGTAAATGACCCCGCATTTTTTGTATCCGCGATTAATGAGCAAATCGTTCATTGGTTGGTTTTCGATGGCCGTATCGCAACGCAGATCCAGGATTCCCTCGCCAAGAGAAATCTCCTCAAGATGATCCAAAATTGCTTTTGCCAATCCCCGGCCATAGAATTCTCTTTTGACCGCCAAACGATGAATGACGTAATAAGGACGGTCGTTTAGCCAATGCCCTTCGTAGACCCGATCGTAAGTCGGTTCTCCGAAACGACCCAAACTGCAGACCGCCGCAATTATCCCGTCAATGACGCTGACATACAGCGCTCCATCGGCGACGTCTTTTTCCATGGTCTTCCGGTTCGGATAACCATCGGTATCTTGCCATTGCAAAGAATTTTTGCTTTTAAATAAGTCTTTGGCATCCTGAATGACGGCCAAGACTCCGTCTAGGTCTTTATAATCAGCCCTTCTAATCACGATAACACGTATAATAAATATAGGTTGTTTACGTCTATAATTATTAATACTCCTTTCTTC
>CAYQUB010000235.1:0-1599 GCA_964420625.1 uncultured Bacteroidales bacterium
CTTATGGTCTATTTTTACGATAATATTATACTATTTTCATCTAAAAATTTCAATGATTAATATTTTGATAACGTTATCAGAAATAATCACCGTTTTTTGTGGAAAAGCGCGGCAATTTTGCGCAAATCCGGAAGCATTTCCGAAAACTCTTCGAAACTCAAAGCCTGTTCTTTGTCACTCAAAGAATGGGACGGATCCGGATGGACCTCGAGCAGCAACCCGTCGGCACCGGCCGCAATGGCCGCTAAAGACAGCGGTTTTACCAGATCGCTTCGGCCGCAGGCGTGGGAAGGATCGGCGATGACTGGCAAATTGGTAAGCATTTTTACCATCGGAATAGCGCTGATGTCCATGGTGTTTCTGGTCATCGTCTCGAAAGTTCGGATCCCCCGCTCGCACAGGATGATTTGGTCATTTCCGCCTTTGAGAATGTATTCCGCGGCGTAAAGCCACTCTTCAATGGTATTTCCGAACCCGCGTTTCAGGATCAGGGGCTTTTTTATCCTCCCCACAGCTTTCAAAAGTTCGAAGTTTTGCATGTTGCGGGCTCCGATTTGGATGAGATCGACGTTTTCCAAATAGAAATCGAGTTCATCCAAGTCCACCAGTTCCGCCACGATCTTCAATGGATAGCATTCCTTAATTTTTTGAATGATTCGATATCCATCTTTACCGAGACCTTGGAAGGAATCCGGGGAAGTCCGCGGTTTGTATGGATAGGCCCGCAAAAAGGAAATCCCGTTTTTCACCAGAAACTCGGCGGTTTTGACCATCTGGGGTTCATTCTCCATCGCGCAAGGCCCGGCGATCAAAAGCAGATTCTCATCCAATGAAAAATCGCCGATGGCGCTTATTCGCTTAACTTTTTTTACAAGTTCCATGTTTTTCCTCTTTTAAAAATTCCAAGGCCTGACGGTAACCGTCAAATCCTTGGCCGATGAATCGGGCAACGCAAACATCCGCGATTACCGAGATCTTTCGGAATTTTTCGCGATTATTGATATCGCTCAAATGAACTTCCACGGTCGGAAGGCCAGCGGCTTTGATGGCGTCGCGAATCGCGTAGGAGTAATGAGTGAAGGCCCCCGGATTAATGACGATCGCATCGGTTTTATTATAGTAGGCCGCCTGAATCTGGTCAATCATGACGCCCTCATGGTTCGTTTGAAAGACTTCTACTTCAATTCCGAGATCGTCGGCTTGCGCTTTCAGAAAGCTTTCCAAAGCCGGATAAGTTTGTTTTCCGTAGATTTCCGGTTCCCGGATCCCCAACATGTTCAGATTAGGACCATTGATGATCAAGATATTCATTGATTTTCTCCGCTATCTTCGGAAGGTCGTTTTCATTAACGACCAAGTCCGCGTATTTGTGATAAAGCATGATCCGCTGAATGAATAAGTCTTCCAACTCCGAAACGGTTTTACAAAGCGGTCTCGTTCCGTCGATCCGTTCTTTCAAAAGCGGAAGCGGGGTGTTCACGAAAATGATGAGGCCATTGTTCCCTAGCCGTTTCATCACGGCCGGATTGAGGACGATCCCCCCTCCGGTGGCCAGGACAACCCCTTGTTTCTTGGCCAGTTCGGACGTGACTTCGGCTT
>CAYQUB010000236.1:0-1589 GCA_964420625.1 uncultured Bacteroidales bacterium
ATCAGGAAGTTCCACATTGGTTTGTACCCGAGAGTAATTTCTTCTCTCACGATTTTTACCATAAACCACGTTTTTCCAGCTCAAAATATTCCACCTCACATTATTTGTAGCAAAAAAGACGAACGGAAAATATCTTTTCACATTCTTTCGCATTTTATTATGATACCACTATTATGTCAAATTGTCAATAATTTTATTAATCATTTTTCAGGCAAGTTAGGACCTGATATCCGTTCTTCTTTTCCCTCACGCTGGCGTTTCCAAAGGTCGTTTCCATCTTCCAAAGCAGCGAATCGGCTCCCTGCTTCTTTTGAATGACCATCCAAAGGGCTCCGCCGATTTCCAAATGGGAAAGGGCGGAAGTTACGATGCCATGAACGGTTTCTTTTCCGGCGCGAATGGGCGGGTTGGAAACGATGGCATCAAAAGAGGAATCAACCGAAGAAAACAGATTGCTGTGATGAGGGTTGACGTTTTTTAGATTGTTCAGTTCGGCGTTGGACTTCGTTAGCTCGACCGCGCGATCCAAAACATCGACCAATTCCACGGTTGCGCTTGGGAAAGCCTTGGCCAAAGCCAGACCCATGATCCCATAACCGCATCCCAAATCTAAAATTGCCTTTCCTTGAAGGTTTTCTTTAGCTAGGGCATTGAGCAGAAGATTGGTCCCAAAGTCGATCCGGGCGCGGCTAAACACTCCGGAATCGGTTTTAAATTCCATTTTGTGACCAAGAAAGTCATAATTCAAAGTTTGGATCGCCATTTTCAGATTGGGATCATTTATAAAGTAATGACTCATTTTTTTATCTCCAAAGATGGAAAAAAGACCTTAGGCAGAAACAAGATCTTTTTTCTTTTTTAACTCAAAAATAATAATGACTACCCCCGCGATGAACATCAGCACGGACAGGATCTCCGATGGCGGAAGTCCGAATAAAACGCCGCGGCTATCCCCTCGGAAAAACAATTCCAGACAAAAGCGAAAAGCTCCGTAGCTCATCAAATAAACCGAGAACCGGTGTTCTTTGACTTTCGGAACATATTTTAAAACGAAAAACATCGCAAACAGAAAGAAAGCTTCATACAATTGGGTCGGATGGATTGCGGTCCTAATTCCGTCCGCGTACGGGTTGGTCCCTTCCGGGAAAACGACTCCGAAAATTCCGGTCGTTTCCTTTCCGTAGCAGCAGCCCACCGAGAAACATCCCAGTCTTCCAAAGGCGTGGGCAAGGAGGATTCCGGGAATGATGAAATTCAGAATCTTCAAGATGTTTTTCCGCTCCGGTTTCATGAAGAAATAGATCAAAAGCGAAAAACAAATGACTCCGCCGACGAATCCCGCGATGTATGTCATTCCGCCTTCGAAAACCCCGGTTTCAAAATAATGAAATAAAGCATCGAAAAAGTAAGAAAAGAAATAGGTGATCGCCAACCCGATCCCAAAAAATATCAGCAGCCGGTTGGTATCTTTCCGAGAGTAACCAAGCGTTTTTTCCAGGGCATTGATTACGTAGTTAAGCATCACCACGACTCCGATGCCGATAAAAATCACATAAGTGTCCAAGCCGATCGGTTCCAGAGCCTCGTTG
>CAYQUB010000237.1:0-1587 GCA_964420625.1 uncultured Bacteroidales bacterium
TATAGTGTACCCTATGTCAAGGACATTTAATAAAAAAGCCCATCAAGAAATAATTGGGGAGTCATCGCAGGATCACCGTCGGAAGCAACGGTGATTTTTTTGGAATAATCATCGGCAGGCCCGGTTTTGCTTCCAATAGGCGGTTTCGGAATTCCACCGGGGTCAATTTGTTTAAGTTCCACTGCGGCCGGTCGTTGTTGTAATAATCAAAATAGTCGTCAATCTCCTTTTGCAATTCTTCAAAGGTATCGCATTGATTCAAATGCAGTTCATCCTTCATATGGCCGAAAAACGATTCTTGAGGAGCATTGTCCCAACAGTTACCCCGCCTGGACATTGATTGAGTTATCTCCAGATTGTTCAAAACCTGAAGATATTTTAGGCTTGTATAATGAGGACCCTGGTCAGAATGGAGGAAAGCCGTTTTCTTGAGAATGAAAGCTTTCCCGAGCATTAATAAACCAACGGTGTCCAACACGAACTCGACTCGCAAGTTTTCCGAGAGAACATGGCTCAAAGTCTCGCCGGTCGCGGCATCCTTTATTACCGAAAGATAAGCTTTCTTTCCCTTGCCATAAAAGACATAAGTGATATCGGTCAAGAGTACCTGTCCCGGCATTCCGACCTTGAAATTGCGATTGACCAGATTGGGAACGGCTTGGGCGGTCCTGGCGGCCAAAAGCATCTTTTTGTAAGGATTGGGTTTTCTGATCGGGCAATGCAAATTAAACTTGTTCATCAGCCGCCGGATTTTCTTCAGACTGAAAACGGTCTGGTTTAGGCGCTTCAGCTGCATTTTGATGCTTCGGGCCCCCTTGTCCCGGCCTCGGTAGCCATAAGCATCCCTAATCAGGAAAAAATCTTTCTGATCTTGGTCTTCACGTTGGTTTCGGCTGGCTGCAGAATGAACATGATGATAATATCCGGAACGTGACACCCCAGCCAGCTCGCATAAATAGCGGATGGACAATCGCATGTTTCCGCCGGGTTTCCCCTTTTGGATGATGGTTTTGATCAACTCGAATTTTTCTTTGGTTTTGACTTTATCCTTGGCATCGCTCTCCTTTCGATTTTTCGAAGCCCCTTTAGAAATTCATTTTCAGCTTCCAGATATTCGATCCGGCTGTTTAATCGGGCCACGTTTTCTTCGTTGGTCAGGTTTTTGGTCCTCGGCCGTCCCGAGTTCTTTTTGCGCAGATCTTCGAGTCCCGTCGATCGTTCTTCGTTTCGGACTCTTCGAAACCGGCTCAGACAGTTTTTGGCGGTCTTCCGCCCCAGCATTATAAGATCAAACCCGCACTCCGAAAACACTCGAGAAGCGGATTTTCCCTGGTCCGTCTCCTGAAGAAACACTTTTTTGAACTCATCGGTGAAGTTGATGTATTTGTCCGTCAGGCTTTTGACATAAGGGTTCTTGGAGATGATTGTCATCTGTTCCGGCGTGAATCTTGATTTGGCCATAGCACTCCTTTCTTTCCGTAATGGTACTCCCATCAACGGGAATTCTTTTACTCATTTTAACATAAAAAAACCTATAAATGAACTTAGGCTTTTTTTCTAAGTGTCCATTTTATAGGTTCTATTTTA
>CAYQUB010000238.1:0-1578 GCA_964420625.1 uncultured Bacteroidales bacterium
GGTATGGGCCGGGATCATCGCTTCGGGAAGCATTCGGTTGAATTCCATGGCGATGAGCAGACTATTCTTCATATGGTTCTTTGCATCCCCCGGATGGATGTTGATTCCCTTGATGGATACTTCGCAGCTGGCAGCGTTGAAATTTTCAAAATTGATGATTCCTTCTTTTCCACCGTCAATGGTGTAAGCGAATTTCGCCCTGAACCCCTTGACGTCAAAGAACATTGGGCCGGATCCGATTTCTTCATCGGGAGTAAAAGCGATCTTGATTTCGCCGTGGGGAACTTCGGGATGTTCGAAAAAATACTGGATCATGCCCATTATTTCCGCGATCCCGGCTTTATCGTCAGCCCCGAGAAGAGTTGTTCCATCGGTGACGATCAGGCTTTGGCCTTTCAATTTCTTTAAGAAAGGAAATTCGGAAATCTTCATGACAATGTTTTGCTTTTCGTTTAGCAAAATGTCCTCGCCGTCATAATTGGAAACGATCCTTGGTTTAATGTTTTCTCCGGAAGCATCGCAGGATGTGTCCACATGGGCAATGAAACCGATGATGTCGATGGGTTTATCGGTGTTGGATTTGACGGTTCCGTAGACATATCCCCGTTTGTCCATGGTTGCGTCGGCGATTCCCAATTCGCGCAATTCCTCAACCAAAACTTTGGATAGATCCATCTGAATCAGAGTCGAAGGATGGGAAGACGAATTCGGGTCGGATGCAGTGGGTATTTTTACATAATTCAAAAATCTCTGATAGTTTTTCATGTGATGCCTCCATAACAGCTTACTAATTATAGCAAAAAACCCAGAAAGTGTAAATGAAAACCATGGATTGATAAACCAAAGGGAAGGAAGTTGAAAAACTAAACTGTTTTTTCCATCGGATTTTTGATATAATACCTTTGATGAAAGATGGGACTAAAATGAAAAAGAGCAAAGACAAAACTTTATTGATTATTCAAACGGCGGTCTTTTTGATTGTAAACGGCGGTTTCTTTACCCTGTTGCTGACAAATAGAGAAAACGCAATCGCGGACTTACTACTTTATTATTTCTTTTCCCATGTGTTTCTGACCGTTATTTTTGGGGTTCTCCTTATGACGGGAGATTACAGCCTTGAAAACCGCATTCTTTACCCGTTGCTCTTTTCGGGACTGATGGTCATTTTCGAAATCGTTTGGGCCTTTTATTTTCTGCCGCATTTGGAACTCGTTTTCAAATTGTTGACTTTGGCAACTTTTTTGGGGATGCCGGTTTCTTTGCTTCTATTGGAAAAGAAGAAGATCGGGGAATCTTCGGCTTCAAAAATCATCATGATCTCATCGCTTCTGATGGTCATTCTTCCCCTGACCTATGTCATCATTTTGTTTACCAACGTGGGGATCCCGCTTTTTGTTCCCTTTATCGTCTCTGGGATATTGATTTTGGGAAAAGCTTTTTGGTTCATCTTGCTAAGGAATAAAGAGAACCCGGCTCAGAAATATTATTCTTTGGTTTTCATGGTGGACTTGGTCTTGATATTTTTGAGCCGGGTTCTCTTTATTCCTTACCAAACACAAACCAAACACACCCAACACA
>CAYQUB010000239.1:0-1509 GCA_964420625.1 uncultured Bacteroidales bacterium
CAAATCCGGAGTTTTGATTTGTAACATGTGGCCGGCTTTTTTGTCAGCAAACAAAATGATGTCTTCCAAGGTGTTGCACCATTCGTCGGCGACGATCTCAACCGGAATGTTTTTCTCGTCGAGCATCCTGGTGATCTCGATCAGGTAATTCATCGTTCCTTCCGAATCGCCGGTGTCAACCGGTCCTTCGATCCGAAGTTTAAAAGGAGTAGCGGCCTCGCCAAGGGTCTTGATGTATTCGACCATTTTCGGAACGTCATAATTGAACGCAATCCCGAGCGTTCCGTAAGTGTCGATGTGAAGGATCGGAAAGTAATCCTGGCGAACGCGAAGCTTGAGAATGCGGTTTCGCAGCCAATTGACATATTCCAACAAAATCTCGCCATTCAGACCCAGTTTGGTCTGAACATTGTTGATCAAAGCATGAGGCAAAACATCGGCTTCTTTGATGATCATTTTGTCCGCGTTGGAATAACGTTCGTCTCCGGATTGGGTAAACACGGCAACCGGCTCATAATGAGTTTCTTTGATCCCATATTCCTGACGAATGACTTCGGCCATGGTCAGTTTTTTAACCAGGGCCGCGGCACGCAAAAGGGCCTGGGTGATCCCATAACGAATGGCGGTGTGCAGCCGTTTGCCATCGACTTTCAATCGATCGTATTTTTCCGCCAATTTTCGAAAAGACAAAACGTCTTCGCCGATCAACAAAGGTTTGAGATTTTTTTCGATGAAAGGAATGAAATCCTTGGCCAAAAACAGCGGATCTCTTCCGCCGGCGCCGCTGTATTGGACCGCTGCGCAGTCCCCGACCGCCACGGATCCGTCTTCCAGAACCAGTTGGACGGAGATGGCTTCCCCGGTTTGACGAATGGCGGAAAACCCTTCGGTCATCGGTTCTCCAATGTAACGAAAGCCATCCGGTTTTGCTCCTGATTTGATGGCCTTCTGGTCATCAAAATAAAATCCGGTATACGATTTAGTTAATATTACATCAATGATTTTCATAATAATTATTTCTTTGGACGCCCGATAAGCTCGCCTTCGCTGACAGCATAAATGTCGTCAACGGTCATTTGGAAAGAAACTTTCCGGCCTTCAAATTTTGCCCTTTCTTCTATTTTCTTGCGATGAAATTGTTTAATATCTTCTGTGAATCCTAAGTTTCCAAAATCCAAAATCCGGATAAAGCCATCATTGTCCCGGGCCGGAAGCATTTTTCCGGCGTTGAAACGGCTGGGCGCAAACGGAATGTCGATGATTCCCTGTTCAAAGACTTTAACGGTCCCGACCGCCAAATCGCCATCGCCAAGTTGGAAAACATGATAAAGCAGCGAATTGACTTCCCGTTTGATCTGCTCTTCTTCGGAGTGCAACTGGACACAATCAACATAGGATTGATCCTTTAGCAGACTGACGACCATCTTTGAAGCCTTGATGCCTTGGGCATTGGCTTCTTTGGTCGGAATTCCTACCGATTCAAGCGGGGTCTTCGTGATCATCTTGGTT
>CAYQUB010000240.1:0-1505 GCA_964420625.1 uncultured Bacteroidales bacterium
AAAACTCCGGATTTGGGCGGCGTCAACAATGTGGCGGAAGCCATCATTTATTGCAATAAAAAACACATTGGCAGTTATTGCGGCGGAACTTGCAACGAAACCAACATTTCCAGCGAGGTCACTACCAATATTGCCATTGCTTGCCTGGCCACTCAATGCCTGGCCAAACCGGGTATGGGAACCGATGAGGGTTTTATGATCGTGAAGAATGAAATGAACCGAACTATTGCTTTGGCCAATAGCAGAAAGCGAGACTAATATGAAAATTGGCATAGCCGGGACCCTTGAGTCCAACGATGTGATGATGACCGTCAAAGAATCCGATGCTCCCAAGATCGTCATTGAAAGCATCGTCTATGATTATTTTTCCAAGCAAATACGCGATACGATCGTTTGTACCCTTGAAGAGATGAACATCAAGAACGTCGAAGTGCTATGCCAGGATCGCGGCGCTCTCGATTACGCCATCAAGGCGCGATTGATCACCGCCATCGAAAGGATGCGAGAATAATGCGCCGAAGCCTGCTTTTTATCCCCGGAAATAATCCGGCGATGCTTCAAAACGCGGATGTTTTTGAGAGCGACGCCATCATCATTGATTTGGAAGACGCCGTCAGCGTCTCCGAAAAGGACAGCGCCCGTGATTTGGTCAGATATTATTTGAAATCGACCCTGGAAAATGATTTGGAAGTGGTCATTCGCATCAACGGATTGGATTCCAAGTATGGCCTGGCCGACCTTAAAGCCGTCGTTAGTGACAAGATCGATACGATCATGCTTCCCAAAGCTAATGCTGAAGAAGTGAAACATTTGGGCGAGATCTTGTCCGCTTTGGAAAAAGAACGGGGAATGAAAAAGAAAATCGGGATCATCCCAATCATCGAATTGGCTTCCTCGGTTTTGGAAACCGAGGAAATTGCGAAACAAGCCCGGGTTTCGGGCATGCTTTTGGGAGCGGAAGACCTCACGACCGATTTGGGAATCGAAAGAACCAAGACCGGTTCGGAAATCCTATTTCCGCGTTTTCAAGTCATCTACGCTTGCGCCGCCAACAAAATCGATGCCATCGATACGCCTTTCACCGATACCAAAGACGAAATCGGACTCGCGGCGGATTGCAAGACCGCAGCCGAACTTGGAATGAACGCCAAAGCCTGCATTCATCCGAATCAAGTCGAAACGGTGAATAAATATTTTTCACCGAGCCAGAAACTCATCGATTGGTCGCTTCGCGTCATCGAAGCCCAGAAAAAAGCCGAAGCCAACGGGTTGGGAGTTTTTAGTTTGGATGGAAAAATGGTTGACAAACCAATCATCGAAAGAGCGCAGAAAGTTCTTTCGAAAGCCGCGAAATTCAAGATCCGATAGGTGAAAAAATGAAAAATCAAATCAATCGGGAAGTTCCGGAAGGATTTCGGCCCTTTATCTCTTCAAACAATTATCATAATGATGAATACCGAGCCATCCCGGAGAAATCAAAAAACAAACCAAACACACCCAACACA